>JAFAVZ010000521.1 GCA_019242175.1 Acidobacteriota bacterium | reverse complement strand
CGCAAATTGGCTTCTGGCGCTCCGTGCGCTACGGGCTGGCCATCCTGAAGACCATGGTGTTCTACAAGCTGCACAAGAAGCGGATCTGGTCTTACAAGATCTTCCGCGACCGCGCCGTGAGTCGACCGAGGGCTGGCGGGCCGACGGCTGGCGAGGCACGCCCGGTTTCCTAAGCCGCGCGGCGTATGGATCACGACCCGACCTCGACCCCACCGACGCGGCGGCAGGACGTGTGGGCGATCGCGCTGCTGGCGATCATCGCCACGCTCTTCTTCGGCGACGTCCTCCTCGGCATCAACAACTTCTACATCCGCGATCTCACCCGCTACTACTACCCCACCAAACAGATCCTGCGCGAGATCGTGCTCGGCGGCGAGTTCCCCTACTGGAACCGCTACTTCTCCGCCGGCCAGCCGATCGCCGCGAACCCCGAGCACGAGGCTTTCTATCCGTTCACGTGGCTGATCCTTTTGCCGAGTTACGACTTCGGCTACCGGCTGCACATCCTGATTCACATCTACATCGGGCTCTTCGGGATGTACGCGTTGCTGCGCTCGATGGAGCTGCGCCCGTTCGCCTCTTTCATCGGCGCGCTCGGCTTCGGATTGGGCGGCTGCTACCTGTCGTACATCAACCTGCTGCCGATCCTCTTCTGCGCGGCGTGGCTGCCGCTGACTTGCCTCTTCGTACGGCGTTTTTTGTTGCAGCACCGCGCGCGCGACTTCGCATTGGCCTCGCTCTTCCTCGGCCTGCAGTTCCTCGTCGGCGAGCCGACGACGATCGCCCAGACCGGCTTCCTCCTCGGCATGTACGCGCTCTACCGCGGCTGGTACGCGCGGCCGCGGATCCTGAAGATGCTGACGAACGTCTTCTGGATCGCGCTCATCAGCACCGGCGGATTGGCAATCGGCGCGGCGCAGATCCTTCCCGCGCTCGACCACGTGCATGACTCGGCGCGTTCGCGGCCATTCGGCTTCGATCTCGTCAGCGCGTGGAGCATGCCGTGGGCGAAGATGGCGGAGACGATCTACCCGCACATCATCGGACACATCTCGATCAAGCAGGTGATGTGGTACTGGGGCAGCGGGCTCTACACCGGGATGGGCTCGCCGTTCGTCTTCAGCATCTACTTCGGCCTGCTCCTCGTGGCCGTTGCCGTCGGCGGCGCGTTCGTGCGTCCGCGCGGCGGGCGCTTCGTCCTCCTCCTCATCTTCTTCTCCCTGATCCTCGCCCTCGGCGGCCACACGCCGGTGCTGAAGTTCCTCTACGACCATCACATCGCCGTCTCGATCCGCTATCCGGAGAAGTTCATCCTCATCGCCGCGTTCGCCGTCGTGGTGTTCGCGGCGCAGATGCTCGACCGGATGCTGCGCGGCGACGACGGCATCCGCGAGGGCGCGATCGGCTTTTTGCTCGCGGCGTTTTTCGTCGCCGTCACGTTCGCGATCCTCTCGCGCTTCCCCATCTACGCAACGGGGATGATGAAGATCTGGGGCTGGACGCCCGGCGCGGCGCTCGACTTCATGATGAAAGTCACGCGCACGGACTGGATCGTCGCCTGCGCGCGCGGCGGGCTCCTGCTCGCGTTGCTCATCTTCATGAAGCGCGTGAAACGGCCGGTGTGGCTCGCGCTGCTCGCGACCGTCTTCATCGTCGACCTGCTCTACTGCGGCAACGAGCTGAATCCGCGGATGCCGCGGCGCTTCTTCGATTCGCCGCCGGCGGCGGCGCAGTTCCCGGCGAACCGCGCGCCGTTCCGCATCTTCCACGAGGCGGATTGGTACGGCTCGGAGGAAGTGGCGAAGAAGTACTTCTCGACCGGCGACGCCGTGTACTGGGTCGTCCGCAACGGCCTCTTCCCGATGACGCCCGCCGGCTCGCGCCTCCGCACCGTTCTGGAGCGCGACTATGACAAGACCGCCCTCCTCCCGACCATCGACCTCACGGACTCGGTGTGGGACGTGAAGCGCTCCGGCCGCGCCGACTGGTACCGCCCGTTCATGGCGATGTCGAACGCGTGGTACCGCGCCGTCTACCGCGACTTCGAGACGGAGAAGAAGCGCAACAAGAATCACTTCAAAGACTCGCTGCCGCTCCGGTTCGAAGAGACGACGCACTATCCGCGCTACTACTTCGCCGACCAGCTGGTGACGATCAAAGACCGCGCGGATTTCGTGAAGAAGCTCTCCGACGGCAACTACAGCGACGCCGTAGCATTCGTGCAACGGCCGTCGTTCGTCCCGGCCCGCGGCGTCGTGCACGGCGTGCGCGAGACGGCGAACCACGCGACCATCGACGCCGAGAGCTTCGGCCAGGGCTTCCTGGTCATGAGCGTCACGACGCACAAATACTGGCGGATCACCATCGACGGCCGGGCCGTGACGCCGATCGTGACGAACATCGGCTACCAGGGCGTGATCGTGACACCCGGCCGCCATCGCGTGGAGATGCAGTACGTGAACGAGCTGGTTCGCGTCGGCGGCCTCGTCTCCGTCCTCGCCTTCCTGATTCTCGGCAGCATCGCCCTCATCCGCCCGCGGCCGTACGACGAGCTGCCGGCGTATGAGGAGACGATCCACGTCGTCGCCGATCCGACCGGCTTGCACGTCGAGCCCGCGGATGCGTCCATCGCTCTGGCCCCTCCTCCTGTCGAAGAAGTCGAAGAGGACCCAGCGAGCTCGGCCGATACGCCTTCCGAATCCTGACAAACTTTGTCAGTGAGGCGGCTCCGGAGCGCCAACGGATGTCGTCAACGAGAGCCAAGAAAAGCGTCAAAATCATACGGTCCAGGAACTTAGCGACCACTCGAAGATGGGTACCCGACTTGCTCTGGCGGGAGTCAGAAAAAGGAAAAGGGGACCTTTTGATGAAAAAGAGACAAGAGGGTTTCACGCTCATCGAGTTGCTCATCGTCGTTGCGATCATCGGAATCCTGGCCGCGATCGCCATCCCGAACCTGCTCACCGCGATGCAGCGCGCGAAACAGAAGCGAACCATGGCGGACATCCGCACGATCGCCACCGCGTGGGAAGCGCGCGCGACGGACGAGAACACGTACATCGTCGCCGGCGCGAACTTCACCTGGCCGAATACCGCGGTCGGTTTCACGGCCTTGTCGGCCAAGCTCGGCCCGACGTACATCAAGGCCCTGCCGCAGAAAGACGGCTGGAGCCGCGACTATGACTTCGGCCGCAGCACGGACGGCCAGCAGTACGCCATCCGCTCCGCCGGCAAAGACGGCTCGAAGAGCTCGGGCACTTCCTTCACGATCCGCGGCACGACGAACTTCGACTGCGACATCGTCTACTCGAACGGCGCGTTCGTTCTCTATCCGGAAGGCGTCCAGGCTCAGTAACTCTCCCATCCATTCCGATCACGACGGCGAGCCCGGAAGCCAGGCTGGGCTCGCCGTTGTAGTATCGCGGCACGACGCATGACCGCCGCGAACCGCCAACGCATCCTCCTCTTCTCCCTCCTCGCCGTCGTCGCCGTCGGAGTCTTCTGGCTGCGCGCCCACAACGAGCGCGAGGCGGCGAAAGAGACGACCGGCCTCTTCGTCCCCCAGAAGATCGACATCACCCCGGAGATGCTCCTCCTGCAGGAGTACGTCCGCATCGACACGTCGAACCCGCCGGGGAAAGAGCTGGCCGGCGCGCAGTGGCTCGCGGCGCAGTTGAAGAAGAGCGGCGTGGCGGCCGAGGTGATCGAGTCGGCGCCTGGGCGAGGGAATGTTTACGCGCGAATCCGAGGCAAACAGCCGGGCAACGCGCTGATGCTGCTCAGCCACATCGACGTCGTCCCCGCCGTCGTCTCCCAATGGATCGAGCCGCCCTTCGGGGGCAACATCCACCGCAACATCCTCTCCGGCCGCGGCACGCTGGACATGAAAGGCATCGCCATCTGCGAGCTGATGGCCTTCACCGACATCGCGACCGGCGGGCGCCAGCCGGAGCACGACGTGATCTTCCTCGCCGTCGCCGACGAGGAAGCGGGCAGCACGTTCGGCATGCAATGGCTGCTGGCGAATCGCCCCGACGTCGTGGACGGCGTCCGTTACGTCCTCAACGAAGGGGGCGCGAGCGAGGTGCTCGCCGACAAGCTGCAGTACGTCGGCATCGAGGTCGGCTCGAAGCTCCTCGTCACCGTCACGCTCCAGGCGCCGACGCGGGAGCAGCTGCGCCAGGCCCGCCTGCTCCTCGAGCCCTACTTCGACTCCGACGAGCCGGGGCGCGTCCTGCCGCCTGTGAAGCGCTATCTCGCCGAGTCGGCGCCCCATCGCCTGGAAAACCGCGAGTTCCTGGCGGATATCGACCGCACGATCGCCGCCGGCAAGTTCTGGCTCCTCCCCCGTTCCCTCCGCGAGCTCACCCAGAACGTCGTCTGGCCCCTCGGCGCCGAGGCGGCGCCCGGGGGCGGATTCACGATGCGGGCGCATCTCTTCAATCTGCCGGATGAAGACGGGCGGGCGCGCGTCGAGTGGCTGCGCAAGCTGGTCGAGCCTCACGGCGTGACGATCGCGAAGACGGAAGGCACGTTCGGCCCCGCGCCGTTCAGCGACGCCGACTCGCCGATGTTCGGCATCATCCGCAGCGAGATGCAGAAGGAGTACGGACCGGTGACCGTCGGGACGCACGTCCTGCCGAACACGATGTCCGACTGCCGCTGGCTCCGTCCCCGGCCGGGGCTCGACTGCTACGGCCTGTATCCCTTCCCCGTCGACGTTCTACAGACCCGCGGCGTTCACGGCGTGAACGAAATGATCCGCCTCGACTGGTTCGCTCAGGGGGTTCGGGCGACGAAGGGAATCGTCCGGAAATATGCTCTCGGCCTCTGACAAAGATTGTCACAGCGTCGTGATAAAAACCGTCAAGCGATGTCAATCCGAGCGTCTGGGTCAGAAGTTAAACGGTTACATTTCAGGTGTTTACGAATCTACCCGCAGTGGTACGTCGATTGCGATTCAGGGGGAAATCATAGGAGGATCCTGCATGAAGAAGAATCAGAAAGGTTTCACCCTCATCGAGCTGCTGATCGTCGTTGCGATCATCGGCATCCTGGCCGCCATCGCCATCCCGAACCTGCTCACCGCGATGCAGCGCTCGAAGCAGAAGCGGACCATGGCGGACATCCGTACGATCGCGACCGCGTGGGAAGCGCGCGCGACGGACGAGAACACGTACATCGTCGCCGGCGCGACGTTCACCTGGCCGAACACGGCGGTCGGCTACTCGGCCCTCTCCGTCAAGCTCGGCCCGACGTACATCAAGGCCCTGCCGCAGAAAGACGGCTGGAGCCGCGACTATGACTTCGGCCGCAGCACGGACGGTCAGCAGTACGCGATCCGTTCGTCCGGCAAGGACGGCTCGAAGAGCTCGGGCACTTCCTTCACGATCGGTGGCACGACGAACTTCGACTGCGACATCGTCTACTCGAATGGCGCGTTCGTCCTCTATCCGGAAGGCGTCCAGGCTCAGTAAGCCTCGCTCCACGGAACTTCCCGAAGGACGCCTCCTCGCGAGGCGTCCTTTTTTTATGTAGGCGCGGGATTCAGCCCGTCCAGAGTCAGCCTATCCGTGCAACTGCTTCAGCACCGAATGCATCGGCGCGTACAGCCGCTCGTGAACGGTGAAGGCTTCGCGGTAGATCTGTGGGAAGGCGCCGAGGTCTTTGGGGGCGACGACGAGGTTGACGCCGTAGAGGAACGCGGCGTTGCCGTCCAGCGTCCGCAGGTTGTCGGCGAAGAGGATGAAGAACGCCTTCCGCCGATCGGCGGGAGCGAGCGCGATGATCGGTTGCATCGCCTCCAGCGGCGGAGGCGTCATCTGCGGCGGCTGGATCATCACCACCTGCGGGAACTCCTGCATGAAGAAATCGCGCGCTTCCTGCGACGTCGGGTAGTGCACGGGATGGAAGCCGATCAGCTTCGCCGCCTGGCGCAGCGCGGGATGATCGTTCCCCACCAGCAGCGCCTTCGCCGCGAACGCGTCGTCATCCTCCGCATGATGCTCGTGCGCTCCTGAAGACGGCGCGCCCTCGGCCTCCAACGTGCGGCGGTCGACGGTGATCTTCGCCTTGCACACCGGGCAGGGGAAGCTCACTTCCTTCATCGGCAGCTTCGTCTCGTCGAGCGAGAGCGGCTTCTGGCAGGCCGTACAAACGATCTTGATCATCGGTCTCTCACCTACTCGAGCATCGACAGCAT
>JAFAVZ010000309.1 GCA_019242175.1 Acidobacteriota bacterium | reverse complement strand
CCGGCGCATCTGGGCGCTCTTCGAGCCGCGTTCCATCTCCTCCAGCCGGAAGGAGTTCGAGGCCGGCTACATCGACGCGTTTCACGAAGCCGACCGGGTAATCATCGGGCCGATCTTCCATCGCGACCGCTACGAGACGCGTTACGGACTCGACAAGATGATGTCCGTCCCGACGATGGTCGAGAAGCTGAACGCGGACGGCATCCCGGCGGTCCAGATCGACGACTTCGACAAGATCGCCGAGCACATTGCGGCGGAGGGGAAGAGCGACGATGTGGTGCTGGTGATGTCTTCCGGTGCCTTCGGTGGAGTCCACGAAAAGATCCTCGCCGCCCTGCGCGGCCAGGAATAACGAGCTTCCAAGCCTTCGTTGACGGCGCGGCCACTCACCAGGGAAGGGGAGAAAACGCATGCCCGAGAACAAGGCTCATGAGCTCCTGCGCAAGCACAATCTGAACGTCGAAGACGTGAAGGAGCGCCGTATGTCGCTCCATCACCTGCGCCAGATCGTGCACGCCGAGCAGCTGCCGTTCGACGTGTTCAAAGCGCTCGTCAAGATGCGTAGATAGCCGGCGGAAAGAATGTAGGGACCGGCTTCAGCCGGTCCGGACGGGCTGAAGCCCGTCCCTACATTCCCGTGCCGTGATTTAATGTGCGGCCCATGCCGTTCCGCGAAGACGCTCAGCAACTCATCAATCAAAAAAAGTTCGAAGATCTCGAGGGGCTGTGGATGTCCCAGCTCGACGCCAAGACCCTCGACGTCGACGCCTTCCTCACCATCGCCAAGTCTCTCCGCAAAGCCGAGCAGCGCACCCAATCCGACACGCTCCTCGGCCTCCTCGGCGACACCCTGAAGGAACGGCAGCTCTGGCCGGAGCGCCTCGTGGTGTTGAAAGAGATCGGCCGCCTCTCCAAGCATCCCGCCTCGCTCCGCCAGCCGATCGAAGAATCGCTCCGCAAGGCGCTAGGTACGCACAAAGGCTTCCCCCGCGCGTTCGAGTTCGCGAAGTTCAACGACCCGGCGAGCAATCCCGTGGAGCGCGCGGAGAAGATCGAAGCCTGGCTGACTTATGACGAGGGCGAACAGTTCTTCATGGCCGGCCGCGGCGCGGGCGTCGTCACCGAGCTGAATCCCGAGCTCGGGATCGCGCGCCTCGACTTCGAGAAAGACAAACGCGTCTCCGTGCCGCTCGGCGCGGCGGCGAAGTTCCTCACGCCGCTCCCGGAAGGCCACATCCTGCGCGAGAAGTTTCGCGATCCGGCGGCGCTGAAGGCGCAGGCGACGAAGTCTCCCTCCGAGATGTTCGCGCTCGTGCTCCAGAGTTTCGGCCGCGCGATGATGATGGGCGAAGTGCGCGACGCGATGATCGGCGTCGTGCCGGAAGAGAAGTGGAGCTCGTGGTGGACGGCGGCGCGGAAGAATCAGCAGATCGTCGTCAGCGGCACGGGCGCGAAGGCCACGTATGCGTACGCCGGCTCGACGGGCGAGGCGGAGAAGTCGATCCGCCGCGACTTCGAGCGTGCGGACGTCAAGACGAAGCTCGATCTCGCGCGGAAGCACAGCGCGCGGAGCAAAGAGCTGGCGGACTTCTTCTCCAGCCACCTCTCGACGGAAGCGGCGAAGGTCGCGAAGAACGATCCTTCGACGGCGTGGCAGATCCTCGCCACGCTGGAGTCGTTGCCCGGCTCGTACTCGTCGGACGTCGACACCGCCGCGCTCCTCGGCGGCCCGCTCGCCTCGCGGACGATCGCCGCGGTCGGCGACAAACAGCTGCGCGAACGCGCGTTGGCGCAGGTGCGCCAGAACCATCCGGAGTGGCAGAAGGTCTTCAGCGAGTCGTTCTTCCTCGATGACGAGCCGCGCATTCTGACGGCGATCATGGACCAGCTGGAAAGCGCCGGCGCGACGGATCTCCGCGACCGGTTGGTCGACGAGACGCTGCGTTATCCGCGCCGCCATCCGCGCGCGTTCTACTGGTTCGTGAAGCGCCTCAGCGATGACGAGACGCTCAACGATCGCGCGAGCTACGCGCTGCTCTTCCAGATGCTCGACGCGCTCACGCACGACGAGTTCTCGCCGGTGCGCGCGCGCCTCAAGGACATGTTCGACAAAGGCGGCCTCGCGCTCCGCATCGTGATGGGCGTGGAGAACGAGGAGCAGGCCCGCAAGCTCCAGGAAACGCTCGACCGCTACGGCGCCGTCGAGGAGTACCGGCGCGATCTCATCAAGCAGGCGCTTCTGACGAAGTATTCGGCGCTACGCGAGCCGCAGCAGGAACCGGTGTACGCGACGGCGGCGATGCTGGAGCAGAAGCGCGGCGAGCTGCAGCACCTACGCAACGTGGAGATCCCGGCGAACTCGAAGGCGCTCCAGGCCGCGCGAGAGATGGGCGACCTGCGCGAGAACTTCGAGTACAAGGCCGCGCGCAGCCGGGCCGAGTATCTGTCGGCGCGCGTGGCGGAGCTGGCGGGAGAGATCTCGCGCGTGCGCCTGCTCGATCCGAACCAGATCGACACGAGCGCGGTGCGCGTCGGAACGAAGGCTCTGCTCAGCAACGGCGACGTCCGTCGCGAAGTCACGGTCCTCGGGCCGTGGGAGTCGGCGCCGGAGCACGGCATCTACTCCAACGAGTCGGAAGTGGCGAAGAAACTCATCGGCCACGCCGCCGGCGAGATCGTCTCCTTCATGGGCAACGATTACATGATCGAATCCATCAGTAAGTGGACCGAGTAGAATTGGCGGACCAATCGGTTAGGGGAGGAAATTCGCAGCATGGCCTACGTGATCGCTGAACCGTGCGTGGGGACGAAGGACACGGCCTGCGTGGACGTCTGTCCGGTCGACTGCATCCATCCTCGGAAGGACGAGGGCGACTTCGCCGAGTCCACGATGCTCTACATCGACCCCGAAGTCTGTATCGACTGTGGAGCCTGCGAGCCTGCCTGCCCGGTCCAGGCGATCTTCCCGCAGGACCTGGTGCCGGCCCAGTGGGCGCACTACACGGCGATCAACGCCGACTGGTACAAGAATAGAACTTGAATTTTGTGACGTAGATCACTACATTAGGCGTCGCGTCGATGTAACTTGTCCCCAGTCACGAGACACCGGCCGGTAAGCGGCAACACAGGGGCGTAGCGGCCCCTTTTTGTTTCTCGGGATGGTAGCGTTCTTTGACTTTCGAAACGTTGATCGAGACCCTTCAGCTACGTGCCCACCTCGGACCCAACCACGGTGAGCGGGCGAATGGGCGTGCCTCCGTGGAAATTGCTGAAGCTACCTCTCTCTCTCTGCAACGCGTGCCGGAGGGTCTCGACCAACGTTTTTCGGAAGTTCCCGCCAGCTACCGCCACTTCAGCAATCCGAACAACTCCCGCACGATCTGTTTGCCGGCCTGCTTCGCCGCCGCGCTTCCCAACACTTCTTCGACGATTCCCTTTTCCTGACGCCGCCGCGGCGCCGGCCGTGAATACGTTTCCGTCGAACGCTCCCGCGAACGCGGCGCGTCGAATGTGACCGGCGGCCCGAAAGTCACCCGTCCCGGCTTCTGCTCCCGCTCTTCCTCTTCTTCCTTCGCGCTCGCCTCGAGCTTCCGCGCGAGAATCTCCTTCGCGCTCTCCCGGTCGATCGCCTCTTCGTACTTGCGCGTCAGCGGCGAGACTTCGATCACCGCCGCGTATTCGTTCACGTCGATTGCCGACATCGACGAAGACGGCGGCAGGATCTGCCCCACGGCGACCGCGGTCGGAACGCCGCGCGGGTCGAGCACGGAGATCAGCGCCTCGCCGATGCCCATCGTGGTCAGGACCTTGTCGATCGCGAAATGCTCGCTCGTCGGAAACGTCGACGCCGTCGCCTTCAGGTTCTTCGCATCCTTCGGCGTGAACGCGCGCACCGCGTGCTGGATGCGGTTGCCGAGCTGCGCGAGCACGTTCTCGTTCACGTCCTTCGGCGTCTGCGTGATGAAGAAGACGCCGATGCCCTTCGAGCGGATGAGCCGAGCGATCTGCTCGATGTGCTCGACGAGCGCGGACGATGAATCCTCGAACAGCAGATGCGCTTCATCGAAGAAGAACACGAGCTTCGGCTTGTCGGGATCGCCGACCTCCGGCATCCGGTAGTAGAACTGGCCGAGGAGCCACATGAGGAACGTCGACCAGAGGCGAGGCTTGTCCTGGACGTCGGCGAGCGAAAGGATGTTGACCGCGCCGCGGCCGTCGACGACGCGCAGGAGGTCGTGGATGTCGAGCTCCGGCTCGCCGAAGAAGCGGCCGGCGCCCTGCTGCTCGAGCTCGACCATCTTGCGCACGAGCACGCCCACCGTCGCGGACGACATCCCGCCGTACTGCTTCAGCTCCGCCTTCCCCTCGCCGCTGAGGTACTGCAGCACGTCGCGCAGGTCTTTGAAATCGAGCAGCGGCAGGTGCTTGTCGTCGCAGTACTGAAAGACCATCGCCAGGACGCTCTGCTGCGTGTCCGTGAGGTCGAGCACCTTGCCGAGAAGGATCGGACCGAACGACGAGACCGTGGCGCGGAGCTGTGCGCCGTGCTCGCCGGTCAGGCTGAAGAACTCGGCCGGGAACGAGGCCGGATGGAACTCGCGCCCGACGCCGGCGAGGCGCGAGGTGATGCGCTCGTTCGCCGTGCCGGGCTTCGAGATGCCGGCGAGATCGCCCTTCACGTCGGCGAGGAACACCGGCA
>JAFAVZ010000288.1 GCA_019242175.1 Acidobacteriota bacterium | reverse complement strand
TGCTGGTTGCTAGTTGCTGGTTGCTAGTTGCTGGTTGCTAGTTGCTGGTTGCTAGTTGCTGGTTGCTAGTTGCTGGTTGCTAGTTGCTGGTTGCTAGTTGCTGGTTGCTAGTTGCTGGTTGCTAGTTGCTGGTTGCTGGTTGCTAGTTGCTGGTTGCTGGTTGCTAGTTGCTGGTTGCTGGTTGCTGGTTGCTAGTTGCTGGTTGCTGGTTGCTAGTTGCTAGTTGCTAGTTGCTGGTTGCTAGTTGCTAGTTGCTGGTTGCTAGTTGCTGGTTACTGGTTACTGTTACCGGTCGCTGGTTCCAGGTGCTGTTACTGGTTAAACCGGTCGCTCGCGCCTCGGCTCTCCAGGCGGCAGCAGCGCAGCAACCAGCAACTAGCAACCAGCAACCAGCAACCAGCAACTACGCCGCAGGCGGACCCGCCGGCGGCACGGTCGCATCCGCGGGCGCCACGTCCGTGGCCTTCGACTCCGGAACCTTGAAGCCGAGGTAGGTTCCGGAGCTGATGCCCATCAGGCCGAGCAGCGTCGCGCTGAACTGCGGCATCGCCAGGTCGTGGTAGACGGACGCCACGAAGATGATGCCCAGTACGATCGTCCAGACGAACATCTGGAAGCGATGCAGGCTCACCGAGCCGCTGCTGTCGCGCAGAACGTCCGTGAGGAAGCCTTGCGTCGGGCCGCTCTCGCCGGCGGCGGGCTTGCCGCTGTCGATGACCGAGGAGCCGAGGGCTGTTGCTGCGCCGATGCCGATGAGCGCGAGGACCGATTCGGTGATGGTGTCCAGCTCGTCCGCGATCATCCAGACGAAAACGTACGCGGAGATCACGAGGAAGAACCAGAACGCCATCTGGAACAGCGCCAGGCTGTACGGACGCTTGCTCGTCTCCAGCGACGGATCGCCGCTGCGGATGAGGCCCTTCGTGCGGCAGAGATAGATGAGGGCGGCGAGGGCGATGATGAGAATGATGACGAAGAGCCAGAACATCCCGCGCGGGATGATCTCCAGGCGGTAGTCGTCGACGCTCGTCGTGATGGCGAAGTCGTTCGAGGCACCGACGCTCACGTTCACCGGGCGCCAGTAGTGCGTGGGGCTGCCGAGGAGGCTGTGCCACGCTTCGTCCGCTTCCGGCGTGCGCTCCAGGCGATAACGCACGTGGCCCGATCCCACCTCGCACGACTCCGGCTTGAGGCCGCGGATCGGCATCGCGTCGAGGAACAGCACGATCTGCGAGCAGTTGCCGTTCACCTGGTCGAGCAACTGCTTGAAGTTCTGCACGTGCACCGAGAGCCGGTCGTCGAGGCCGGACATGTTGTAGTGATCGGGATAGTAGGAGTGCGCGTAGTAGACGCGCGGCGCACCTCCGTTGTCCGGAACGACGGGCGCGTTGGGCGGCTCGGCGGCCGAGGCGAATGCGACGGCGGCGAAGGAGAGCAGGAGCAGACCGGTCACAGCGATGCGCATTTTGTTGAGGACCTCGCTCTGTATCTTACTTCCATCGAGAAAGTTCGTAGTTCTCAGTTCGTAGTTCGTGGTCCAAGGAAGAGAGCTCTCTTGTCCGAGAACCACTCCCTTCCTTCGACTACGAACTGCGAACTAAGAACTGCGAACTAGAACTTCGAACTGATGGAGAACGAATGACACCATCCGTACCTGGAAATCACGGTAGACTTATCGCTCTCCCGCTCTAATGACACAGGAGGCTTCCGTGAATCGTCTCGCGAGACTCGCGATCGTCGTTCTTGTCGCCGCCGTTCCTCTCCTCGCCCGCAACGCAACTCCCCAGGTGCAAGGCTTCGCCGCCGCCGATTATCGCGACGCCTGGCGTCTCGAGGGCGAAGGCCAGCGCGTCGTGTTGCGTGCCGCGTTCGCGCACAGCAGCGAGGCGAAGTCGGTCGGCGAAGGCAGCGTTTACGGCGATCCGTTCCCCGGCGTGCGTTCTCTCCGCACGGGAGACGGACGCGAGACGTTGACGATCGCCGATCCTGCGGCGCTCGTCGCGTTCGACGTCGCGGAGATGGATGGCGTAGTCGCCGCCGTTCGCGAAGGTCGCGGGATCCGCTTCCTGTCGCGCAACGTGCGCGAGGCGGGGCTCGCCATCGGTGAGCCGATGCTCGTCGACGCCGTGGGCCGGCCGTCGTTCGGCGCGCGTTGGATTGCGGAGACGCAGAACGGGCGGACGCAGATCCGTCTGCAGCTCGAAGACGCGATGCTCCGCTATCCGGTGAGCGTCACGTACGCGGCCGGCTCCGCGCGCACGCTGCCGCGTGCGCAGTCGCTGGCGAAACGGAATCTGACGCCGACCTCGTATGCGACGGGATTCGTCAGCGGCCAGGTGATCGATCAGACGACGGGCCTGCCGTTGGCGAACGCGGTCGTCGATCTGTTCGACTCGACCGGCGAGTACTTCAACTCGTTCGGCACCGACGGCAGCGGCCTGTACTCGGCGGAAGTCGAGGCCGGCCGGTGGTACGCCGTCGGCTCCGCCTCCGGCTACGGCACGAAGCTCTACAACAACATCAACTGCGCCTCGGGCTGCACGGTCACGAGCGGCACGGGAATCACGGTCACGGCCGGCGCCACGACGCCGAACATCAACTTCGCGCTCAGCAGCAATCAGGCGACCGTCAGCGGCCGCGTTTCCGATCCGGGCGGTGCGCCGCTCTCCACGATCTTCGTCGTCCTCTACGACAACGCCGGCAATGCCCTCGGCGGCACGTTCACGGACGGCGCGGGCAACTGGACGGCGACGGCGAGCCCGGGCGGAACGCTCTACGCACGCACGTTCAACTTCGTGTATCCGGGTCTCACCGATCAGGTCTACAGCGGCATCGACTGCAGCGGTTGCAATCCGACGAGCGGCACGGCGATCAATGCGCCGAACGGCTCGAACGTCGCGAACATCAACTTCGCGCTGCGCGTCGGCGCGACGATCGCCGGCACGGTGCGCGACACCGCCTCGGCGCCTGTCACCGGCGCGTTCGTCACGATCTACAACGCGTCCGGCACCGCCGTGACGACGCTGAACAGCGACGGCTCCGGCTTCTACTCGACGGTCACCGGCCTCGCAGCCGGCTCGTATTACGCGAAGGCGACGGCGTCCGGTTTCGACAGTGAGCTCTACGACAATCGTCCGTGCAGCGGCGCGTGTGCGCCGACCGGCGGGACGGCGATTCCGGTGACGCTGGGCCAGACGCGCAGCGGCGTCGACTTCTCGCTGGCGAACGCGCAGGCGCGCATCACCGGCCGCGTCCTCTCCTCCACCAACGCGGTCCTCGGCGGCGTGCTCGTGCAGGCTTACAACGCCAGCGGTGCGGCCGTCGCGGCTTCGTCCAGCTCCTTCGACGACGGCGCGTATGAGCTCGTGCTGCCGTCTCCCGGGACGTACACGGTCGGCACGCGGAACAGCGTCCATCCCGGCTATCTCGACCAGCTCTACAACGGCATCGATTGCACCGCGTGCGCGACGACGTCCGGCACGCCGGTGAGCGTCGCGGCCGGCGTGACGTCGACCGGCATCGACTTCCACCTCACGAACAACGGCGGCTCGATCTCCGGCACGGTGACCGATGCTGTGACGAACGCGCCGATCCCGAACGCCACGGTGCGGATCTACGGCACGTCCGGCGCGCTGGCCAGCTCCGCGGTCTCCGACGGCGCCGGCCACTACACGTCGTTCGCCGGCCTGGCCGCCGGCACGTACTACGCCACGGCGACGATCTTCGGCTACGGCTCCGAGCTGTATGACGGCATCTCGTGCGCGAGCGGCTGCAACCCCACGACCGGCACGGCGATCGTCGTCCCGAGCGGCGGCAGCAAGACCGGCGTCGACTTCTCGCTCACCAGCTCCTTCGCCCGCATCAGCGGCAAGGTGACGCGAGCGTCGACGAGCGCCGCGTTGGCGGGCGTCGACGTGTTGATCTACGACGGCAGCGGCAATCTCGTCGGCTCCGCGCAGACCGACGGCACGGGCAACTACACCGCATCGCTCGGCGCGGCCGGCACGTACTACGCGGTCACGGCCGCCAGCGCGTATCCCGAGCTCGTCAACCAGCTGTACAACGGCATCTCCTGCGCGAGCTGCGATCCGACGACCGGCACGGCGATCAGCGTGACGATCGGCGACGTCGCGGAGAACATCGATTTCAACCTCGCCGCCGCCGGTTGCGCCGCGGTGAGCATCCAGCCGCCGGAGTTGCCCGATGCGCCGACCGGCACCGCTTACAGCCAGACGCTGACGCTCGCCAATGCGAGCGGCCCGGCGACGTTCTCGCTCCTCTCCGGCGCGTTGCCGCCGACGTTCACGCTCAGCTCCGGCGGCGTGATCTCCGGCTCGACGACCGTCACCGGCGTCTACACGTTCACCGTTTCGGCGACGGACGGCACGTGCACGACGACGCGCGAATACACGATCGAAGTGACCGCGCCCGCCACGTCGACGACGCTCACCGCGAGCACGACGTCCGGCGTCTACCCGGTCAGCATCACGTTCACGGCGACGGTCGAGCCGGCGGCTGCGACCGGCACCGTGACGTTCCGCGATGGCGCCACGGCGATCGGTACCGCCACGCTCGTCGGCGGTGTCGCTACGCTCACCACCTCCGCGCTGAGCGCCGGCCTGCACGAAGTCACCGCGTCTTACAACGGCAGCGCGGCATTCGCGCCATCGACCTCCGCGGCGATCCAGATCACGATCGCGAAGGGCACGCCGGTGATCACCTGGCATCCGGCCAGCCCGATCACGTACGGCACGCCGCTCGGTGCCGCGCAGCTCAATGCGACGGCGAACGTGCCCGGCACGTTCACGTACGTTCCGCCTCCGGGCACGATCCTGAGCGCCGGCACGTACACGCTGAACGCGTCGTTCACGCCGTCCGACACGACGAACTACAACAACGCGTCCGCCACCGCGACGCTCGTCGTGAACAAGGCGACGCCGGTCATCACCTGGAATCCCGCGCCGATCACGTACGGAACGGCACTCGGCAGCAGCCAGCTGAACGCGACGGCGAACACGCCCGGCACGTTCACCTACACGCCGCCCGCCGGCACGGTGCTGAACGCCGGCAACCAGACGCTCAGCGTTTCGTTCGTGCCGAACGACACGGCGAACTACGTGAGCACGTCGACGACGCGCACGCTCGTCGTGAACAAGGCGACGCCGGTCTTCTCGAATCTCAGCGAGCCGACGATCATCGTCCACACATTCGCGGTCGGCATCAGCGGCAAGATCTCGTTCGCCTCGCCGACCGGCACGCGCATCCCGCCGGGCAACGTCACGATCACGCTGAACGGTGTGACGAAGACGACCGCGATCGGCGCGACGGGCAACTTCGACGAGACGTTCAACACGACGCTGCTGAACGCCGGCACGTACACGATCACGTTCAACTACGCCGGCAGTGCGAACTACACCGCCGCGACCGCGACGTCGACGTTGAAGGTGACGTGGAACACGCTCGCGATCCCACTCGGCACCGGCTTCGGCAACTTCATGCCCTTCACCGTCCAGCTCTTCGATGCGTTGGGATTGCCGCCGTCGCCGAATCGCGTGATCACCGTGTACGGCGTGCGCCTCGCCTCGAGCTCGACGTGGCAACCGGTCCCGACTGGCAGCCCGTCGACGATGACGAACCTCGTGCTCAACACCTACACGTACAACCTGCGCATCAGCACGTTGCCAGCAGGGAACTACGTGCTCGGCTACACGATCTCAGGCGGGGATCCGGTCGTGCACGAGGTGGCGTTCACGGTACGGTAAGCGGGCGTCCCGCCCGCGAGCGGCGGCACGTCCTCGTGCCGCCGCCACCTGTGCGCATCGAGAACCGCCGGACGAGGACGTCCGGCGGACGCGGGCGAGACGCCCGCTCACCAGACACGAATCAATGCGCTACCGGCTAGCAACCACCATCTAGCAACCACCATCTAGCGACGACTACTCGTAGCGCAGCGCCTGAATCGGGTTCAGCGCGGCCGCTTTGCGGGCCGGGTAGTACCCGAAGAACACGCCCACGGCGCCGGAGAAGCCGATCGACACGAGCATGATGATCGGCGAGATCGCCGTCTCCCACCCGGTGAAGTGGCCGAGGAGCTTCGCGCCGATCACGCCGATGGCGAGGCCGGCGAGGCCGCCCAGCACGCCCATCACGATGCTCTCCACCAGGAACTGCGTCAGCACGTCGGAACCGCGAGCGCCGATGGCCATGCGGATGCCGATCTCGCGCGTCCGTTCCGTTACCGACACGAGCATGATGTTCATGATGCCGATGCCGCCGACGAGCAACGAGATCGAGGCGATCGCCGCGAGCAGCAGCGTCATCACCTTCGTCGAGCTCTCCGCCGCCTCGGCCAGGTCCGTCTGATTGCGCACCGTGAAGTCGTCCGCATCGGTGATGCGATGCGACTCCCGGAGCAGCGTGCGGATCTCGTCCTGCGCCGCCGGCAGGTCGGTCTCCGACGCCGTCGAGGCGACGATCTGGGGGATGAACGAACGGCCGGAAAGCGCCATCGTCGCCGTCGTGTAAGGAATCAGCACGACGTCATCGGAGTCGCTGCCGCTCGCCGTCTGTCCCTTCGGCGAAAGCACGCCGACGATCTTGAACGGCACGTTGCGCACCTGGATCTCCGCGCCGACGGGATCCTGATCGGGAAACAGATTGTTGGCGACGGTGCTGCCGAGCACTGCGACTTTGCGATTCGAGCGCACGTCGTCCGCAGAGAAGAAATCGCCGGAGGAAGCGGGCCAGTCGCGGATCGTCTGGTAGTCGACGTCCACGCCGTTGATCTGCGTCCGCCAGTTGCCGGCGGCGCCGAGAACTTGCACGCGGCTGACGACGACCGGCGACACGCCCGAGACGTACTGCGCCTCGTTGCGGATCTTCTCCACGTCTTTGATGCTCAGGTTCGGGAACGCCTGCGCGCCCTGGTTCACGCCCGCCGTCTGCGCGGCGCCCGGCGTGATCACGATCATGTTTGTGCCGAGGTTGTTGATCTGGGCCCGGATGCGCGTGCGGGCGCCGTAGCCGACGGCGACCATCACGATCACCGCCGCCACGCCGATGATGATGCCGAGCATCGTCAGCGTCGCGCGCATCTTGTTCTTGCGGATGCTCTGCGTGGCCAGGCGAACGAGAGTCTTGGTCTTCATGCGACGCTCCTTTCCTCTTCCACGAGATCGGCCGCGGCCGAACGGCGATTGCGTACCGGCTCGTCGCGCCGGATCCTGCCGTCACGCACTTCCACGATCCGTTTCGCGTACGCGGCGATGTCCGGCTCGTGCGTGACGAGCACGATCGTGATGCCCTGCTCGTTCAGCTCCTGGAACAGCGCCATCACTTCGATGGACGTGTGCGTGTCGAGGTTGCCCGTCGGCTCGTCCGCGAGCACGAGCGCCGGCTCGGTGACCAGCGCGCGGGCGATCGCCACGCGCTGCTGCTGACCGCCGGAAAGCTCGCTCGGCTGATGGTCGAGACGCTGGCCGAGGCCGACGCGCTCCAGAGCCTTGGCGGCGAGCGCGCGGGTGTCCCGCTTCTTGCCGCTCCGGTCGTAGAGCAACGGCAGCTCCACGTTCTCCAACGCGCTGGTGCGCGCCAGGAGGTTGAAGCCCTGGAACACGAAGCCGAGCTTCTGATTGCGGATCGCCGCCAGCTCGTTCTTGCCCAGGCCGTCGACGCGCACGCCATCCAGCTCGTAGGAGCCGGAGGTCGGCACGTCGAGGCAGCCGAGAAGGTTCATCAGCGTCGACTTGCCCGATCCCGAGGTGCCCATGATGGCGACGAAATCGCCCTGCTGCACGTCGAGATCGATGCCCCGCAGCGCGTGGACTTCATTCGTGCCGGAGGCGTACGTCTTCACCAGCTGCTGCGTCTTGATGACGGACATTAGAAGCCTCCCCGCGGTCCGCCGCCGCCCCGCTGTTGCTGCTGGCCGTTCTGGAACGGAGAGCTGCTGGTCGACGTCTTCTGCGCCGTCTGCGCCGAGGCGGGCGTCGCCGAGCCGATGACGATCTTCATCCCTTCGACGAGATCCTTGCCTTCGACCACGGTCTGCGTGCCGTCCGTGAGTCCGGTGCGGACGCGGACGCGCTGCAGCTTCCCTTCGGCGTCGAGCGTGTAGACCGAGCCGAAGTTCGAGGCACCGTTACCCGTGCGCTGCCGGCGCTGGCCGTTCGCTGCGCTCGCGGTGTTCGTCGTGGTTGCAGTGGCGGTCGTCGTCTTCTTCGCCACTTCCCCTTCCGCCGGGCGGAAGCGAAGCGCCGAGTTCGGGACGGTGAGCGCGTTCTTCGCGGAGCTCGTCAGGAACTCGACGCGCGCGGTCATGCCCGGGAGCAGCTTGTGCTGCGGGTTGTCGACCGTCACGACGACGGTGTAGTTCACGACGTTCTCCGAGGTCGTCGACTGCAGGCGCACCTGCTGCACGACGCCCTCGAACTTCTGATTCGGAAGCGCCTGCACGGTGAAGTTCACCGGCTGCCCTTCCTTGATCGAGGCGATGTCGCTCTCGCCGACCTGGGCGAGGATCTGCATGTGGGTCAGGTCATTCGCGATGAGGAATAGCTGCGGCGCCGACAGGCTGGCCGCGACGGTCTGTCCCTGGCTCACGTTGCGCTCGACCACCACGCCGTCGATCGGTGCATAGATCGAGGTGTAAGACAGGTTCTGCCGCGCGCGCTCCAGCGCGACGCGGGCGGACTTCACGGTCGCCGCCGCGACGTCTTCCGTCGACTCCGTCTGTTCGATGGCGCTCTTCGCGACGAGACCGCTCGCGCCGAGCTCGCGGTTGCGGTTGAAATCCCGCGAAGCCTGGAGCAGCTGCGCCTGCGCCTTTTCGACGTTCGCCTGTGCGTCCGTCACGGCCTGCTGGGCCAGCGTCGGATCGATGCGCGCCAGCAGCTGGCCTTTCTTCACCTGGTCGTTGAAGTCGACCAGGAGCTCGGAGACTTGCCCCGAGACCTGCGTGCCGACGCTCACCGTGGTGACGGCGCTCAGCGTGCCGGTCGAGGAGACGGTCGACTGCAGATCGCCGCGTTGCACGGTGGCAAAGCGGTACGCCGGCTCTTCCTTCGCGAACGCCACGCGATGCACGAACAGACCGAGTACGGTCAGCACGCTGATCAGCGCGACGGCGAGTAGTGATTTCGTTTTTCTGTTCATCGTATCCTCCCGTGCCGGCACGGCCGGCGGCGTTGGTTGGCCCAGCCTCCACGGCGATTTGCGTCTCGTCGTACAGCTGGCCCGATTGCGTCGCGGAGCCGGCTCTCCTGCCGGCCCCGCGGTCGATGCGGAACGTGCGAACAGCGATTACTGCTGCTTGCTCTCGCGCTTCGCCTTCCACTCGGCCTTCATCTGGTCGAGCTGGGCGCGCTGATCGGCGGTGAGCACCGACAGCACCTGCTGTTTCTCCTGCTCGCGCAGCTGCTTCATCTGCGCGCGCTGCGAGTCGAGCGTCGGCTTGAGCGAGTCGGCCTTGGCGGTGTCGCCCTCCTTCTTCGCGTCGCGGAACGCCTTCATGGTCTCGCGCGACTGGGTGAAGAACGCCTTGTTCTGCTCGAACGAGCTCTTCTTGATGTCCTTGATCTGCTGCTTCTGCGCGTCCGTCAGGTTGAGCTTCTCGGCCATCTTCTTGCCGAACATGCCGGCGCGGTGATGACGGCCGTGGCCGCCACCGAATCCGCCGTCATGGTTGGGGCCGGCGAAGGCGACGGTGCTGCCGAGGGTGAGGATGGCGAGAGCGGTGATGATTTGCTTTTTCATGGATCGGATCTCCTTTACGCCGAGTGATTACAAGCGGGCGGCGGGTATGCTTTCCGCTCCGGCACGAACTGCACGGGCGTGTTATGAACGG
>JAFAVZ010000146.1 GCA_019242175.1 Acidobacteriota bacterium | reverse complement strand
ACGCTGAACAGCCGCGCGAACACCTGCCGCGCCTCGGCCCGTTCGCGCGGATGCACGTAGTCGATGAGGTACGCGCCGATGAGGTCCTGCTCGTCGTAGCCGAGGATGTTGCGCGTCGAGGGGCCGACGAAGTGGAAGCGGAGGTCGGAGTCGAGCAGGGCCAGGCCGCTCCAGCTCTTCTCGACGATCGTGCGGAAACGGCGTTCGCGGCGCTGCAACTCGAGCTGCGCGCGTTTGCGCTCCGAGATGTCGTGGAGGAAGCCGGTGAACGTGCGGTCGTCCTCGCCGCCGAACGGATCGATCGTCACCTCCATCGGGAACTCCTCGCCATTCGCGCGGCAGGCGAGGATCTCCATGCGCCGGCCGTCGCTGCTGCGCGCGGGGCGGGTGAGCATCCGTTGGAAGAGGCGATGGACGCGCTCGGGGAAGATGGCTCTCGGCAACGGCCGCCCGATCACCTCCCGCGCCGAGAGTCCAAACGTCGCCTCGGCCTGCGGGTTCCATTCGAGGACGCTGCCGTGGCGATCGACGGTGATGACCGCGTCGAGCGTAGAGGCGATGAGTGCCTTGAGACGCGATTCGGAACGGCGCAACAGCTGCTCGGCGCGTCCGCGGGCGAGCGCGGCGCCGACGATGTTCGCCGTCGATTGCAGGAACGCGATCTCGTACTCCTCGAAACGCCGCGACTCCTGCGCGTAGACGAGAAGGACGCCGAACGGTCCGTGCTGGGTGCGGATGACGATGCCGGCGCCGCTGCGAATGCCGTGGTAATCGCGGAGATGCGTCGACTTGAACCGCGTTTCGTCGTAGAGGTTGTCGAACGTGACCGGCGCATCGGCGACGAACGTCACCATGCCGATCGAGTCGTTCTCTTCCTCGTCGTGCTCGCAACGGACGAACGTGTCGTTCGTTCCCATCGCCGCCCGGACGACCATCCGCCCGCCCGGCGTGACTTCGAGCGCGCGGCAATGCCCGACTTCGAGCGTGAGCTCGACGAGGGCGCAGGCCTGACCGAGGAGGATGTAGGGATCGACGCCGGTGAGGGCCGCCTGGCCCAGCTCCGCGACGGCGACTTCCTGCCGATGTCTCGCCGCGATCTCTGCGCGCAAACGGGCAACTTCCGCGGCCCCCGCGGAGTCGGGTGCCGCGCCGCCGCCAGGGATGGCATGCAGCGGTTTGCGTTCGGGCATGAGTGGGGCCGGGCGAATTATGGCACGGCGGGGCTTACGGCGAGCCGTAACGTTCCGCCCGGCGCGAGCACGCCGGTGGCGCAACTCGCCGCGCCCAGCCATGGATCGACGTTCGCGGTGGACGTCAGGGTCGGCGGTCCGAAGCACAATCGGTACTCGCCGGGCGCGACGTCCGGCGCGACGAACGTGCCGCCGGCTGCGCCTACCGCCGCCATGTTTTGCACGCCGTGACCCGCTGCCCATTGATACAGCTCCGTGAAGACGAGGAAGCGCATGCCGTTCGCAACGATGGCCGGAATCAACGGCTTCTCCCGATCCATGGGCGGGATGTCGATCTCCAGGCGGCCGCCGTTCTGGTAGACGTCGAAGGTGAGCGGCTGCCCGTCCAGGACGCGCTCGAAAACTCGGAGAGCATGACCAGGCGGGCTGACGATGAAAACCGCAGACGTCGTATCCGCCGGCGGGTGAAACGTGGCGACGCCGTCGAGTCCCGTCACTGTCGAATCGATCGGACTTTGCAATCCGGCACGGCCGATCATCAACACCCGTGCTCCGGGCACCGGGCCGCGCGGCGAGACCACCGTTGCGCTCATCTCGGTTTGCCGCTGAAGTCGCAGTTCGATTGGGCCGAGGTGCGAGTCATCCTCGACCGCGAGATCCACTACGGCGGTCGTGTGGCTGCGGTTCGCGAGGAACGCGCTCGCGTGGAGCTGGCTCTTCGCCGCGGGAGTGCCGCGAAAGTGAAAGCGGCCGTCGGCGGAACTGCGCGTGCTGACGTGTGAGCCGGCCGACGCGAGGCTCACGTCGGCGTTGGCCACCGGCTTCGCGTCTTCATCGAGGACGACGCCATCCACCGAGTTCTCCGGCACGACGATGTCGACTTTCGCCGTGTGATCCTTGTCGGCTTCGATGGTCACCGCCACGGTCGTTTTGATCGGCGGCGAGCCGGAGCTCACGTCGACGGCCCAGCGGCCGGAGGAGGGAAGCACCGTAGCGAAGGTGCCGTCGGCGTCCGCGTGCGTCTCGACGTGTCGCGCACCGAAGGCGCCTCCGAACACGAGATCGGCCTGCAGAGGCTCGGAGCCGTAACGCAGAGCTCCGTGCACGCGCAGCAGATCGACGCTCACCGTGTGCGTCGCATCGGCTGCGCTCGTGACCTCGAACGTATCGGCCGCGAGCGGATTCTGCAGGGAGTCGGAGACTGTGAAGCGGAACATTCCGGCTGCCTGTCCGGGCATCGCGACCTTTCCGTCGTCGGTTGTGCCGTCGAAGACCGGTGCGCGGTCGTAGCGCATGCTGAAATCGCCGGCCCGAAACACCGTGATGTGCCACGGCGAGTCCGTCCAATCGCGCGCCGGCTCGACGACCAACGAAACCGTCAGCGGCTTCTTCAGAACGAGAATGCCCTGGAACTTCGTCTCCGCGTCGCGAAAGACGTCGATGGGGAAAACGCGAGCCGCTGCGAGCTGCGGCTGCTCGACTTCGATCATGTAGGTGCCCGGCTCGATCCCGGCGAGTTGGAAGAAGCCGTCGGCGCGGACGGGCGTTTCGGCGACCGGCCGCTGAAGACGCTCCGCGTTCGGGCCGCCGGTCGCGGCCGCGATGACGCGGCGCAATCGGGCGCGCGCGGTTGCCGGATCGATCTTGCCCTCCTCCGCCCGCGCCCAACCGACCAACGACGCACCGCGGCGGAGTGTGATCTTGCCGAGATCAGTCGAGGCATCGCTGCCGATCCGGATTCCCCATCGGTAGTGCGGAATGAAACCGTCGCCGCGCACGACGATGTCCGCAGCGATGGCGGGACCGATGCAGGCGAACCGTGCATCCTTGACCGAGCAACGCACGACCGTGCGTTCCGGCAGGCGCTCGTCGTTCCTGGTTCCCGGCAGCGAAACGATCTGCATGTCGATCACTTCCGGCATCTTCTCTCTTGGATCGGCCATCGCGAGCGCGCCGTGCATTCGGCCGGAGGGCCAGACCTTGACCGCGTGCGATGTCATCGAGACGCCCTGCGGAACGGTGAGGATCTCCTGCGGCGCCCAACCGCCGACGAACGCCGGTTCCAACTGCCAGGACGAGCCGGCCGGCAGCTGGGCAACAGCTTTGTGTTCATCGACGACGACCGTCAGCGGTTTCCCGTCGCCGACGACGGGACGCAAAGTGACTGGACCGCTGGCCCCGGCGACCTGGCCGACCGGCTGGATGCGGAAATGGACGGCAACCTGCGGAACCGGTTCCGCATCCGGGATCGCGCCGAGAACCGCGATGAGCAGCGCGAGCATCAAGGCTTCGCCGTTGTGTCACACGCAGCGGTGCTTTCGACTTGTTGCTGTCGGGCCTGCGTCGCCGGTGTTCGATCGGACGGAAGACGGTAGGTTCCACCCCATACCTCGAAGTAGAGGCACATACCGCCCGACGTAAAGCAGACCGTGGAAAGCATCAAGGTCTCGGTCTCGCACTTGATTCCGGTGCCCCATTGGCCGTTCTCCACCTGGGCACAGACCTGATTCAAACCGAGGCCGAGCCCCAAACCGCCCGGCGCGTCCTTGCACACATAGCAGCCGTCCGCCCCTCCAGAGGCGAACGCCATTGTCGGAGAGACCAGAGTGAAACACGCGACGAGCAGCCTCGAGATTTTCTTCATGACCTGAGATTGTATAAGAAACTTATAGATTGCATTAAGTCTCAAATGTGGTGATAGACCGGAATCCCGATCTCGAAGGTTTTGACCGACACTAGGTACGCCATGAGTCTGCTGTTCTCCCTCCTCCTCCTTTTCGCCACGCCGGACGGCATGGCGCCGTCGCCGGCGCAATACCTTCACGGCAAGACGTTCCAGTCGCCGGACGGTTGGTTCTCCATCGAGACGCCGGCGGAAGGGTGGGAGTGGTTCGAGATGGCGCCGGGCGCGAGGCAGCCGGACGGGCAGCGCAAGTCGGTCAGCTGGTACGTCCGCAGTCCGGATCCGAAGGGCATCAGCTTCGCGGTCATGGAGACGTACAACGTCAACGCGCCGCCGATTGACGACGAGTACCTCGAGACGATGGAGGCGGAGACGCGCAAGGCGCTCGCGCCGGACGATCAGGTCTCCGACTTCAGCGCCGCCTTGCTCAACGTTCCGACCGTGAACACGGTCCGCTATCAATACAAGGTGACGAAGAAATCGGGAAAAGTCGGCTATCGGTTCGCGTATGCGACCGGCTGGAAGCACAAAGTGTTCGTCATCGGCTTCGCCTCGGAGCCGCAGGAGCCGCGCGAGCTGAAGCGGGTGCTCGTCTCGTTGCGCTGGAAGAAGAAGCCGTAGTCAGCGCAGCGTCAGCGTCGGGTTGCGGATGAACCGCAGCCGATACGGCAGCCGGTCGTTGATTGCGAGGAGCGTCCGGAAGAGGCGCGGATGCTGGATCCACGCGAGCTTGAGCCGGAGGCGCAGACTGCGCCGGCGCAGCGCGGCGAAGTGGTTCACGACGCGGAGCGCGAGGCGCGCCTCCTCCCACTCGTACGCGGAACAGGCGCGCACGTAGTCGTCGAGAGAGGTCAAGAAGAACCGTGGCGCAATCGCCTCGGGCACGTAGTAGCGGCGCATGCGCGGATCGTCGGGCAGGATGGCGGCGAGCTTCGATGCGTAGCGCAGCCGGCTCTCGATGAAGCGCGCGGAGCTCGACGACCCGTTCGTGTGGATGCGGAAGCGCACGAGCGGGCGGTCCACGAAAGCGTGTCCCCAGCCGGCGCGGAACATCCGCACGAAGAGGTCGTCGTCTTCATAGCCGCAGAGCTGTTCGTCGAAGCCGGCGACGGCTTCGAACGCCGTGCGCCGCAGGACGCTCGCGGACGGCAGCACCATCAGGTCGCTGGCGACGCATTCGTAGATCGTGCGCTTCGGATGACGCACGCCGTGCGCGTGGAGAAACGCGAGCGTGACGACGTTGCCGCCGAGGTCGATCTCGTCGAAGTCCGAGTACGCCCAGCCGTTCGCCGCTTCGGCCTCGAGCGGCGCGACGAGCAGCTCGAGGTGTTGCGGATGCCAGCGGTCGTCCTGATCGAGGAACGCGAGATAGTCGCCCGTCGCCTGCCGCGCCGCGAGATTGCGCGCGGTCGACTGGCCGGCATTCTCCTGACGCAGCACGCGGATCGGGAACGGAGCGGTCAGCCCGTCGAGTGCGTCGACCGAGCCGTCGGTGGAGCCGTCATCGATGACGATCAGCTCGCAGGGTGGCAACGTCTGCGCGAGCACGCTCTCGACCGCGCCGCGGACGAACTTGCGGCCGTTGTAGACGGGAAGAATCGCCGTGACGCTGCTCATCGCGTGCTCCGCCCTGGCTGCAGGCCATCGACCGGATAGAGCCGCGCGCGCGACTCGCCGGAAGTCGTCGGCCAAGCGATCGCTCCCTCCGGCACCTCGGCCACCTTGCGCGCCAGCACCTCCGCCATCGCGAACGCGGGAATCGTCGGCATGTCGAGATAGCGCTGCCGCCATTGCGCGGTCGGAACGATCGCGGCCGCGCCGGAGTCGTGCGCCTCCAGCACCTCGAACCCAGCCGCCGGACCGAAAAGCACCCGAAGCCCCTCAGCCGAAAATCTCCAGAAGTCGTTCGGCTGCGCGTGCGCCGGCCACGCGCCGGGAGCCTGGTGATAGACGAGCCCTCCCGGCTTCAGGGCGCGGTTGATCTCCGCGGCCAGGAGCCACGGAGCGTGAAGGTGTTCCAGCACGGACGCAGAAAGCACGGCATCGAGCGATCCCGGGCGGAGGAAGCGGCTCAGCCCATGCGCATCGCCGACGAGGTCTACGCAGTGGCCGGGATGGATGTCCAATCCGGTGACCCTGCTCCGGAACAGCCGACGCGGCGGCGAGGGGTCGACGCCCGCCGGCGTGCGCGCGCCGATCTGCAGAATGCGTCCGCCGCGCTCGTTCGCAAGTGTGGCGAAGCGGCGAAGCGTCGGAGTGATGTCGTCCTCGTCTTCCTCTTCCTCCGGCCACGCCGGCAGCGGACCCTCGGGAAGCGGGAGCGGAATCGTGACGCCGCCCGCATCGGTCTCGAACGTGAGCGTCACCGGCGCTCCGGGCGGGCAGGCGAGATAGAGCGTAAATCCGCCGCGGCGCACGTGCTCGTGCTCCGGGTAATGCGCGAGCAGGTCGGGACGATCGGAGAAGTCGGTGACGCGAGCGACGCGTCCGCCGGATTCCAGACGAAGTGCGCGCAACGGATGTTCGTACGCGTGGGCCCAGCCTTTCAGATAGATGCCGTGCGCGTCGCACCAGAAGAGGTCGAGCCAGTAGGCGGTGCGGATCTCCGTCTTGCGCGCGACACGAGTGGCGACGATCGCATGCTCGTCGAAGAGGAGCTCGCGGACCTCGCTCGTGCAGGAGAGCGCGATCGGCGTTCGCTGCCGTGCTGCCTCGCGGATCGCCTTCACATCGGACGCGATGTCATCGTTCCCTTCCAAAACGCCGAGCGCGAACGTGGCGCCTTCGATCGAGGAGAACGGTGCGAAGGAAAGGCGCAATTTGTCGCTCGCATCGAACGGCGGCAAGGCGGTGGTGAAGACGCGGTGGTCGGTCTCCGAGGCCACGATCACGCGCAAACGCTTCGGCGCGCGGGCGGCGATCACGTCGAGAGGGAGGTCGATGCCGGCGAGGTTCGCGGCCGGCGACGCGAAACGCTCCGCGATCAGGAGGACGCTCATCGCGCTCCCGCCGCCAACGCCTCATGAGCGCGCGCGTTCGCCAGTAGCTCCCCGCGTCCCGGTGCCGCGTACACAGCGCCCGCATTCTGCACCACGCGGAACCAGCGCGCCGCGTCCTCGGGACGCGATCGGTGCAGGGCGAGCATTCCGAGGCAGTAGGGGAGGTCGAGAGCGCCGGGGGAACGTTCGCCCGTGGTCATCAACGAGTCGGAGTCGACTTGTGGCTCGACCAGCGGCGCGAGCTCGTCGGCCGCCTCCCACGCGCCCGCGTTCACGAGGCGGATGAACGTCTGCACTCGCGCCGGTGCGAGCATTTCCGGCGAGTCGGCGAGCGCGTGCAAAGCGCGCAGCGCCGCGGAGGGATCGGTCGCGGCGAGCGCCATCGGCAGATGCGCGTGGCTCTGCTCGATGGCGCCTTGCGTCTCGCCGTCGCACAGGCCGAACGGGCCGTGTCCGTCCTGCATCGCCGCGCCAGCCTCGATCGCGGCCGCGAAGTCGCGCGCCGCGCGGTCGGCGTGGCCGAGGTTCAGGTCGAGGATGGCGGAGAAGAAGAGCGTCGCCGCGAGATTGAAAGGGAAAGGCTCCTCGGGGAGCTCGGCCGGAACATGCTCGAGATCGAGCGCGAACCGCTCCCGATAGATGTGCGCCAGGCGCTCGCGGCTCTCCAGCGCTTCGGCGTAGAGGCCGGCGTTCACGCATTCCTTGAAGTGTCGATACGCGAACCCGCAAGCCAACGCCGAGGCCGTGGGTGCAGTCGCGGCGCGCGTCGCAAAGTACGAGCGTAGGAGCGAACGCTCGCGGTCGGGTTGCGGCGGCTGGAGCGTCGCGAGGCCCTCGGGCGAGGGAGAGGCGAACGCCCGTAACGTCTCCGGCGACTCCTCGATGCGGATCGCCGCGAACCCGGCCTGCTCCAGCACGCGAGTCAGCGAGTGCCGATCGTAGAGGATGAGGTGAAGGCCGGGGCTGAGCGCTCGGCCGAGGGATCCGAAGTCGGTTTCCGGGCGGACAATGGCGACGTTCGGCGTGGAGAGCACCAGCAGCCCCTCGGGCGAGAGGCGCATACGGATCGCGGACAGCAGCGGGAGCGGATCGGCGACGTGCTCCAGGATCTCGGAGCAGAGCGCGAGATCGAACGGCTCGGGACCTACGTCGAGAGCGGCATCGAAGTACGTGTGCAGCACGGGGAAGCCGAGCGCTTCGGCGCCGGCCTGGGCCAGAGGTGAAGGATCGACGCCGAGGACTTGCCAGTGGAAGGTTTGGCGGGCGAAGTCGAGGGCGAAGCCGAACGCGCAGCCGATCTCGATCGCGCGTCGCACCGAGCCGGCGGGGATGCGCAACAACGGCGCCACGATCAGATCGATGCCCGCACCCTGCTCGACGTAATAGTCGAGGAGCTCGGGCATGTCGGACTCGTAGTGCGGCGTCGTCAGATCGTCGAGAAACGCCGCGCCGCACGCGGCGCAGTGGAGCAACGACACCGGCTCACGGTCTTCGAGGACGTGCTCCATCCGGAGCATCGCGTCCTTCGCGCCGCCATCCGAGCACACGGGGCAAACGGCCCGTACCTGACCGTGGATCCATTCGAGCCGCATTTTGGGGAGGGGAGTTTCCGAAAGCGACTATACAGGCATCTTTGCCGGAATCCGCCGCACCTCAGCGCATTCGCAGGGGCGAGCGAGCACTCGGTGGTCATCCTGAACCGCGCAGACGGTGAAGGATCCGTACCGATCTCGCGCTGCGCCTGAAGGTACGGATTCTTCGCTGTCTCCGCGGCTCAGAATGACACCGAGGGCGCTGCTGCGGGGCTCAGTGTCATCCTGAACCGCGAAGACGGTGAAGGATCTCCTGATTCGGGCGGAAAGCGCTGGTGCGGGGAGATCCTTCGTCGTCTTCGCGACTCAGGATGACACGTTGCAGATGTCATCGCCTCGCCACGCAGAGCGTGGTCAAGGGTTGGCCAACGAGCGCAGCGGGCCGTGCCGGCTAGACTTCGGCGCCCGCCTCGTCCACGTAGCACCAGATCCAGCGCTCGCCCGGCTCGAGGGAACGGATCACCGGGTGCTTCGTGCGGTGGTAGTGCTTCGTCGCGTGCTTGTTTTTGGACGAATCGCAGCAGCCCACGTGGCCGCATGCGAGGCATTCGCGGAGGTGCACCCAGCGGTCGCCGGAGGCGAGACATTCTTCACATCCGTTCGGCGTGTTGGCCGGACGGTCGTAGTCGGCGGAGGTGATGGTGGCGATATGGGAGCAGGTTTCCATGTGCTGCATCCTACACGTGGCGAGCGCGGCCGGAGGGTGGGAAACGGAACGGTTGGTTTGGGAAAATAACCTGTGACATCATCAGGTTAGCTGCTATCATTCGCCCCGATCATAGGTCCGCAGATCAGGAATGCCTACGCGCAGTTTTGTCCTGCGGAGCATACGTCCGTGCGCACACAAGGAGTCTGCATGTCTCGGTTTCGCTCCGCAGTCTATAACTCGATCGCTGTACTGACGCTGGCGATTTTCCCGCTCACCGCCTCCGCCGCGACGACCGAATTCAAAGCACTGTTGGACACGGACAACGATCCGTCCACCGGCTGCAGCATCTCCACGCCGGCCGGCGCCTTCCTCGGCGTCGAGGAAGTCCTCACCACCACCGTCGATGCGACGATTCCGCCTCCGGGCACTGTCGTCGGCGTGACCCGCCAGGACTGCTCGGGCGGCGTGCTCGGCTCGCCGATCGCCGTCTCGCCCGGCAGCGGGTGGGGGATCGGGCTGAACACCTCGAACGACAACCTCATCATCGAGACGCACATCCCGCTCAGCGCGATCGGCGGCTCGCTGCCGGCGCACACGCGCATGGCGTTCGTGATCACCTCCGGCACCTCGACCCAGGTCCTCTTCAAGAACGCGAGCGACTCGGACATCCTCTATCCGCCGGCCGGCATCCGCCGCCGCGCGATCGAGGCGATCGACGGTCCGGACCGGGTCATCACCCTCGACGGCAACGGCGACGACTGGATGGGCATCCCGCCCCTCGTCCTCGGCACCTCCGCCGTCGGCACCGCGCCGATCACCTTCCAGCAGATCTTCGTGTTCTCCAATGATGGAGAGCTCTACCTCCGCTTCGACGCGCACTTCAACCGCAACGCGCCGACGGCGAACAACGACACGTACAGCGTCCGCCAGGGCAAGTCGATCTCGGTCGGCGCGCCGGGCGTCCTGACCAACGACTCCGATCCGCTCGGCCGGCCGATGACGGCGGTCGAGAACACGCCGCCCTCGCACGGCACGCTGAACCTGCAGTCCGACGGCGGCTTCACCTACACGAACAACGGCACCGGCGTCCCGGCCGACACGTTCACGTACAAGGCAGTGGCGGGCGGCAGCGAGTCTTCGCCGGCCACGGTCACCGTCAACATCACGCCGAACTCCGCGCCGATCGGCGCTCCCGATGCCTACAGCGTCGCCCACGGCGGCACGCTCAACGTTCCGGCGCCGGGCGTTTTGGCGAACGACAGCGATCCGGATGGCGACCCGAAGACGGCCGTGCGCATCTCCGGCCCGTCGCACGGCACGCTGACCCTGAACGCCAACGGCTCCTTCACCTACGTCCACGACGGCTCCAACACCCTCAGCGACTCCTTCACCTACCGCGTCAGCGACGGCACCTCGCAGTCGTTCTCGATCCCGGTCACGATCACCATCGGCCCCGATGCGGCGCCGATCGCGGTTGCCGATAGCTATACGGTCGCCGAAGGCAACCAGCTTTCCGTTCCGGCTCCGGGCGTGCTCGGGAACGACACGGACGTCGACACGCCGTCGAGCCAGCTGCAGGCGCAGCTCGTGAGCACGACCACGAACGGCACGCTCGCGCTCAGCCCGAACGGCAGCTTCGTCTACACCCACAACGGCAGCGAGACGACCAGCGACTCGTTCCAGTACCGCGTTTCGGACGGCATCCTGACCTCGAACACGGTCACGGTCACGATCACCGTCACGCCGGTGAACGATGCGCCGGTCGCGAACGCCGACAGCTACTCCACGCTCGAGGATCAGCCGCTGACCATCGCGGCTCCGGGCGTCCTCGGCAACGACACCGACGCGGAAGGCTCGACGCTTTCGGCGAGCATCGTGACGAACGTCCAGCACGGGACGCTCACCCTCAACGCGAACGGCGGCTTCACCTACAACCCGGCCGCGAACTACAACGGTCCCGACTCCTTCACGTACGCGGCGAGCGACGGCACCACGTCGACGAACGCCACGGTCACGATCACCGTCACGGCGGTCAACGATGCGCCGTCGTTCAGCAACGCCGGCGACGTCACGGTCGCCGAAGACGCCGGCCCGCAGTCGATCCAGTGGGCCACGGCCATCAGCGCCGGCCCGGCGGACGAGAGCGGCCAGACGCTGAGTTTCGTCATCACGAACGTCTCGAACCCCGGCCTTTTCCTGACCCAGCCGACGATCGGCACGAACGGGATGCTGACGTTCCAGACGGCGCTCAATGCGACCGGCACGTCGGCGGTCACCGTCCACCTCCATGACAACGGCGGCACCGCCAACGGCGGCGTCGACAACTCGGCCGACGTGACGTTCAACATCAACGTCACGCCGGTGAACGACGCTCCGGTCGTCACGGCCGGCGCCACGCTCAACTACACCGAGAACGGCTCCGCGGCGGTCATCGACAACACGATCACGATCTCCGACGTCGATGACACGAACCTCAGCGGCGCGACGGTCGCGATCAGCGCGAACTACCAGAGCGGCGCGGACGCCCTCGCGTTCACGCCGGTCGGCTCCATCACCGGCAGCTTCAACCCTGGCACCGGCGTCCTCACGCTGACCGGCACCGACACGCTGGCGAACTACCAGGCGGCGCTCCGCAGCGTCACCTTCGTCAACACCTCGGAAGACCCGTCCACGGCGGCGCGCACGATCACCTGGCAGGTGACCGATGCGAGCGCGACGCCTTCCGCGCCGGTCACGAGCACCGTCAACGTCACGGCCGTCAACGACGCGCCAGTCGTCGCCACCAGCACGAACCTCACGTTCACCGAGAACCAGGCCGCGACGGTCATCGACGCCGGCATCACGGTCAGCGATCCGGATAGCGCCAACCTCACCGGCGCCACGGTCGCGATCACCGCGAACCACGACCCCTCGCAGGACTCCCTCAACTTCGCCGGCCTCGGCGCGATCGGCGGCAGCTACAACAATGCCACCGGCGTCCTGACCCTCAGCGGCACGGCGACGGTCGCGCAGTACCAGCAGGCGCTGCGCATGGTGACTTACTCCAACAATTCCGAGGATCCGAGCACCGGAACGCGGACGATCAGCTGGACGGTGACGGACGGTGCGCTCACGAGCGCCCCCGCGACGAACAACGTCTCGGTGGTGGCGGTCAACGATGCGCCGGTCCTCGCCGGCAGTCCGGGCGTCGTCACCTACACGGAGAACAGCAGCGGCGTGACCCTCGCCCCGGCGCTGACCATCACGGACGCCGATGACACGAACCTCACCGGCGCCACGGTCATCATCAGCGGCAACTGGGGCAACGGGCAGGACCTCCTGACGTTCACGCCGACCGGCTCCATCACCGGCTCCTACAACCCCGGCAGCGGAGTCCTCTCGCTGACCGGCAACGGCACGCTCGCCCAGTACCAGCAGGTGCTCCGCAGCGTGCAGTACTCGAACACCTCCGACAACCCGAGCACCGCGCCGCGCGGCATCGACTTCGCCGTGAACGACGGCACCGACTCCAGCGCGAACCTCTTCGTGCAGGTGAACGTCGTCGCCGTCAATGATGCGCCGGTCGTCGTCGCCGGCGGCACGCTGAACTACACCGAGAACGCGGCGCCGGCGGTCATCAACGGCAGCCTCACGGTGACGGACGTCGACAGCGTCAACCTCACCGGCGCCACGGTCGCGATCACCGCGAACTTTGCCGTCGGCCAGGACACGCTCGCGTTCACGCCGGTCGGTGCGATCACCGGCAGCTACAACGCCACCACGGGCGTCCTGACGCTCAGCGGCACGGACACGGTCGCGAATTACCAGACCGCGCTCCGTTCCGTGACCTACGCGAACAGCTCCGACAACCCGAGCACCGCGGCCCGCACCATCACCTGGACGGTGACGGACGGCGCGCTCAGCTCCGCTCCGGCCACGAGCACGGTGAACGTCACGGCCGTCAATGACGCGCCGACGGTCACGCCGAGCTCGAACCTCGCGTACACGGAAGGGCAGGGGGCGGCGACGCTCGACGCCGGCGTGACGGTCACCGATCCGGACTCGACTACCCTCCAGGGTGCGACGGTCCAGATCACCGGCAACTACCTGAGCTCGGAAGACGTGCTCTCCATGCCGGCATTCGCCGGGATCACGGCGAGCTTCAACTCCGGCACCGGCACGTTGACGCTCACCGGCACCACCACGAAGGCCAACTACGAGGCCGCGCTGCGGACGGTGCAGTACACGAACACCTCGACCTCGCCGTCGATCCTGACGCGCACCGTGACCTGGAACGCCACCGACACGGCCGGCGCGACCGGTGCGGGTCTCACCAGCACGATCAGCATCACGGCGATCAACACGGCGCCGTCGGTCATCGCAACGAACAGCGCCAGCTACACCGAGAACGCCGCTCCGGTCGCGCTCTCCCCGTCGCTCACGGTGACCGATCCGGACAACACGACGCTCGCCGGCGCCACGGTCTCCATCACCACCAACTTCGTCTCCGGCCAGGACGTCCTCTCGTTCACGCCGGTCGGCTCGATCACCGGCAGCTACAACGCCGCCACCGGCGTCCTGACGCTCAGCGGCACGGACACGGTCGCGAACTACCAGACCGCGCTCCGTTCCGTCAGCTACGCGAACAGCTCCGACAATCCATCGGCGGCCACGCGCACGATCGTCTGGACGGTCACGGACGGCACGGACGCCAGCGCGCCCTCGAACAGCACCGTCAGCGTCACGCTGGTCAACGACCTGCCCACGCTCACCGTCGCCCCGACTGCCTCTTACACCGAGGATGGTCCGCCGGTGACGCTGTCGTCGTCGATGACGTTGACCGATCCGGACAACGCGAACCTCGTGAGCGCCACGGTCGGCATCACCGGCAACTGGGCCGGCTCGGAGGATCAGCTGACGTTCACCCCGATGGGCAACGTCACCGGCTCCTTCAACTCCGGCTCCGGCCTCCTCATGCTCTCCGGTCTCGACACGGTCGCGACGTACCAGGCCGTGTTGCGCACCGTCGCTTACTTCAACACCTCGCAGAATCCTTCCACCTCGATCCGGGGCATCACCTGGACGGCGAACGACGGCACCGGCAACGGCTCGACCAGCAGCACGATCACGGTCGTCAGCGTGAATGACGC
>JAFAVZ010000072.1 GCA_019242175.1 Acidobacteriota bacterium | reverse complement strand
CAAGGTGTGGACGAGCGAGGCCCTGGCGTACGTCGTCGACGAAGCGGTGCAGGTCTACGGCGGCTACGGCTATTCGAAGGAGTACCCCGCCGAACGCGCGTACCGCGATGCCCGCATCACGCGCCTGTACGAAGGGACGAGCGAGATCAACCGCCTGATCATCCCGACGCGCATGCGCCGCTCTCCTGGCTCGTCCCTCGCCCACCGCATGCTCGCCTCGCTCCCCGCCAACTCCGAACAGGAGCTCCTCGGTCACGTCGCGAACGTGGCAATCGAGGAGTACGCGATCGAGAGCGCGCGGCTGCGCACGGCGAAACTCCGCGCGCCGCACGCCGTCCAGACCGACATGCTCGACGTCTACACGCACGACGCAACCGACCGCATCTGGCACTCCGCGCGCTGCGTGCTCGCGTCGATCGGCGGCGATGCGGAGTGGGCGGCGGACGTCGCCGCGCTGGCGAACCGTCCGCTGTACGACACGGTGGCTGGGCGGGGGCGGGTGGCGGCGGCGGTGATCGAGGCGGGAAGATATCCGCTGTGATCTCGGAGATCAGCATCCCGGCGAAGAGAGAGGTGCGGTCGCTAGTCTGGAACGGCGACGTGCTCGTCGATCACGCGGACGGTGGCGCGGAGTACAGACTCGACGGCACTTCGAAAGGTCGTTCGGTCTTCAGCGCTTATCCGTTCGAAGATGTAGCTATTCCACCTTCCACGCCCCCGTCCCCCGCGGCTGTTGATACCAGCCGGGATCGCGGTCGTAGTCGAGATCCGCGCGCACTTTCACGATCGTGAACATGCCGCCCATGTCGATCGGGCCGTGCGGGCCGGCGGCGCCGCGCATCGGGATGCTGTTGCGCGGCACGGCCATGTGCTGCAGGTGCTCGGACATGTCACCCATCCCGGTCGCGCCCATCACCATCGTGCCCGGCACGAGCGCGTCGAGGCGTGATTGCGTCGGGGCGGCGTCGATGCCGAGGAGGTTCGGGAGGCCGTGGCCCATCTGGTTCATCGTGTGATGCGACTTGTGGCAGTGGAAGACCCAGTCGCCGGGATTGTCGGCGACGAACTCGATGTCGCGCGTCGTACCGACCGGCACGTTCGCCGTGTTCTCCGGAACCCACGCCGACTCCGGGATCGCGCCCGCGTCGGTGCCGGTCACGTGGAAGCGGTGGCCGTGGATGTGGATGGGATGCGAGTTCATCGTCAGGTTCGCCACGCGGATGCGCACCCGGTCGCCGGTGCGCACGAGAAGCGGCGCGGTGCCCGGGTACACGCGGCTGTTGAACGTGAAGACATTGAAGTCGAGCATCACCGTCGGGTCGGGCGTCGCCGTCCCTGGCTTGATTGCCCACTCGTTCAGGAAGATCGCGAAGTCGCGGTCGATGCGCCGCGGCGCGACGCGCGGATGCACGACGAAGAACCCGTGCATCCCCATCGCGATCTGCACCATCTCGTCGAAGTGCGGGTGATACATCAGCGTCCCGTTCTGCTTCAGCGTGAGCTCGTACGCGAACGTCTCGCCTGGCGCGATCTTCGGCTGCGTCAGTCCGCTCACGCCGTCCATGCCGTTCGGGAGGATCGCGCCGTGCCAGTGGATCGACGTCCCTTCCGGCAGCTTGTTCGTGACCAAGAGCCGCACGCGGTCGCCTTCCACCGCCTCGATCGTCGGCCCCGGCGTCATGCCGTTGTAGCCCCAACAGTTGATGGTGAAGCCGTCGGCGAATTCGCGTTTCACCGGCTCGGCGATGAGATGGAAGACCTTGACGTTGCCGTCCAGCGTGTACGGCAGCGACGCGCCGTTCGGCGTGATCACGCGCGGCTTCGCATGCTGCGGTGGCGCGGCTTTGAGGTTGCGGCCGAGGAGGAGGCCGGCGGCGGTGGAGAAGAAGAGCGATCTTCGCGAGAGCATCAGTGAGCTCCTTCCGTGATGCCGTTGAGCGCGGCGTCGAGGTCGTTGCGCGCGGTCCAGTAGTCGCGTTGGGCGTCGAGCGCGTCGCGCATCGCCTGCGCCTCGTTCTGGCGCGCGGCGAGGAGCTGGTAGACGCCGACGAGCATCGCGTTGTGCTCCAGTTTCGTCAGCTCGACGATGCGCCGCCGCCGCGGCAGCAGGACGTCGCGGTAGTAGACGGCGCGGGCCCGCGCTTCCTGCAGCGTGGCGTCCGCGCTGCGCAGCCGCGACGACGACTCGGCGAGCAATGCGTTCAGCGTCTGCGCCGCGCGCACGTATTCCGCTTCCGCGCGTGTGCGCGCCGCGGCGCCGTTGTTGAAGAGCGGGATCGGGATCTCGATGCCCGGCCCGACGGTCTTCGCGCCGATCGCATCGCGTTGGTAGTGCACGTCGGCGGTGATCTCTCCCAACGCCGCGAGGCGCGCGATTGGGATGCGTCTCTTCGCCAGCGCAACGTCGCGCCGTGCGAGATCGAGATCGATGCGGCGCGCCGCGGCGACCTGCTCCAGCTGCGTCTGCGTCAGCTCCTCGCCCGGCAACTCGGCAAAGGCTTCCGGCATCGTGAAATCGTGGCTCGCGATCAGGCGGCCCAGCGCTTCGCGGCCGAGGAGGAGTTGCTGCTGGGCGCGGGCGAGGTCGAGCTTCGCCTGTTCGTATTGCGCCTGTTCGTTTTCGAGCTCGAGGTCGGTGATATTGCCCGCATCGTGCTGCTTGCGCGCGAGCTCGGCGGCCGCCTGCGCCGCGTCGAAGCTCATGCGGCTCATCGCGACCTGCTGCCCGTTCGCGAGCACGTCGTAATACTGCGCGCGCGTTTCATGCGCAAACCGCAGCACCTCGGACGTCACGCGCAGCTTCGCCGACTCGAACGCGGCACGGCCCAGCGCTCGTCGCCGCGGCAGCTGGATCAGATCGACGAGCGTCTGGGCAATGCGCAACTCGTACGGACGATACGGATCGCGCGGCCAACGCACTTCGACTTCGAGCAACGGATTCGCGATCGTGCTCGCCTCCATCAACTCCGCCCGCGCGACGCCAACCTCGGCGAGCGTGGCCTGCAGCCGCGGATTGTTCGCCAACGCGAGCGCGACGGCCTTGTCGGCGGTGAGCTCGCCATCCGTCGCCGAGGCGGGCTTCGCGCGTTGGGCGATGTCGCGCTGCACTTCGTCGAGGCCGGCTGGCACGGACGCGCAGCCGGCGAGCAGGAGCAGAACGAAAAGCCGCTTCATGGCTTCTTCACGACCAGGGTCATGCCGCACTTTGGGCACTTCCCCGGCTCCTTGCTCGTGTACTCGGGATGCATTGGGCAGACGTACGTCACGGCCGCCGCTTCTTCGTGGGTTTCGTGGGCGCCATGCACGTGTGGGCGGGCTTCCGACCGTTCCGCGGCGGGCTGAAGCCCGCCGCCACGTTGCTCACCCGTGCCCTTCGACGCCTCGGCTACCGCGGTCTCGGCCGGCGCATCGAATGCGTCGGGACGCAGCGTCGCCGCCGGGTCGAGCGCCAGGCTGGCGGCCGCGAGCAACGCGGCCAGGATCTCTTTCATGACAGGACTCCGTCGATCGCTTCTGTGGAAAGAGCGCTCGCGGAATCCGAATCAGATGAGGAAGACGGAGTCGAGGAGGTGGAGGCCTACGTCCTGATCGCAACGCGCCGCGCCGTGCGTGAGGAAGCTGCGATAGGCAACGGCACTCAGCGGCGCAGGTCGCATGGGCCGCGCATCGATTGCGGCGACGCGCACCGTTTGGGGCATGCGGCTCGCCACCCGTTTCGCTGACTCCTGCTTCTCCGCCGCCGGCGGAGCCTTCTCTTTCGTGGCGCCTCCGCCGAGGGTTTCGGCGGCTTGATGGCACATCGGCATGGCCCGATGGACCACGCGGTGGAACGGCAGGAGACAGCAGCCGACGAGCAACGTCGTGCTCGCGAAGAGCGGCACGATCGCTCCGAAGAGCCAGGCAGCGGCGATGGCGGCGCGTTTCATCCTGCGAGGTCCGGGAACAGCCGGAGCCCAAGATACACTCCCGCTTCACAACGCGACAACGGATCGTCACCGGCGCGCTACTTCGCGCGCAGCGGGAAGCCACCGGCGAGACCAAGAGGCCGCCCGCTTTGATCATGTCGTCGGCGCGGCCGGCGTGGAAGAGAAGCCATCAGCATCGCGGAAGTACTTGTCGCCGGTGCGGATCCATTTCGCCGTTCAACGCAGCTTTCTTCGCCTCATGTCTGTTCCAGTACAAAGCCACGTTGCGTCAGCACGAACGAGCAGGTTAGGCGACGCAGCTCTTGTCATCCTGAGCCGCGAAGACGGCTCAGGATCTCCTGATGCAGGCGATACGCGCTCGTGCCGGGAGATCCTTCGCCGTCTGCGACTCAGGATGACAGAGGACAAACGCCGAGCTCTCCCTGCGCGAGATCGGCGCCGCGTTCATCGATGAGGCGACCGCCAGCGCGTATCGGGCGCTATGAACGCCACGCGCTCCTCGGGGCGCACGCCGGCGGCGAGCAGCGCATTCGCGAAGCGGCGCACGAGCGCGTCGGGCTTCGCATACGTCAACGCGCCTTCGCCGTCGATCAGCGCGATGGACGACGATCCTG
>JAFAVZ010000543.1 GCA_019242175.1 Acidobacteriota bacterium | reverse complement strand
TCGGCACCTGCGATGTCGCTGACCTCGTCCCCGGCGATGACCACGACCGCCCTCTCGCCGCGCATCGGCCCGCAGCCGGTGACGCTGCCGATCAAGCCGGGCGAGGAGAAGCTGTGGAAGGTCGTCGGGATGGATCTCGACAACCTGAACGCAACGGAGCTGCTGCTGCACTACGACCCGCGCTCGCTCGACGTGAACGAGGTGCTTTTCGGCGGCGCGCTGCAGATCGATCCGAAGGCGCCGCCCGTCGCGACGATCAACCGCGACGCGGGCCTCATCCGCGTGACGTCGTCGGACGGCAAGCCGCTCGTGTTCGCCAGCGGCGGCGAAGTGGTCACGCTCCGCGTCCACGGCGGCCTCTCCGGCGACACGTTCCTGATCATGGAGCAACCAGCCTTCCACACCGCCGCCGGCGACGCGATCGTGTCCGCGGTGACGGGCGGGAGGGCGAAAGTCGAGTGAGACCAGTTGCTGGTTGCTGGTTGCTGGTAGAGCGGCCGACGCGAACCAACCGGCTACGAGTAACCAGCAACCAGTAACCAGCAGCCATGCGCCAGAAAGGCTTCACCATCGCCGAGCTGATCACCGTCTGCGCGATCATCGCCATCCTCGCGGCGATGGCCGTGCCGGTGGCGCGTTTCGGGATCCGGCGCCAAAGGGAGCTGGAGCTGCGCGAGAGGCTGCGCAAGATCACGGAGGCCATCGATCGCTATCACGAGCTGCGCGCGGCGCCCGCCCCGAACAACATCAAGGGGCAGCCGGACGTGGGCCAGGGCGCGTGGCCGAAGGATCTCGACGAGCTGGTGAAGGGCGTGGAGCTGACGAACGGGAAGAAGATCAAGCTGCTCCGGCCGCGCGATCTGGTGGATCCGATGACCGGCAAGAAGGAGTGGATCACGCTCTCGGACACGAACGATCCGGACGACTCGGATGGCAACGGCAACAACGTGTTCGAGGTGCGGTCGAAGTCGAAGGCCCTCGCTCTCGACGGCAAGACGCATTACAACGAATGGTGACCCATGAGACAGCGTAGAAAGAATCAGGCCGGCTTCTCCCTCATCGAGCTGATCGTCGTCGTGACCATCATCGGCATCCTGGCCAGCGTGGCCGTGGTGCAGGTGAAACAGGCGCAGCGCAAGGCGCAGGAGGCCGCGCTGCGGGACAACCTCTTCGAGATGCGCAAGGCGATCGACAACTTCTACGCCGACAAGCAGCGCTACCCGAACGACCTCAACGAGCTGGTGCCGAACTACCTGCGCAAGATCCCGAAGGATCCGGTCACGAAGCAGGAAGACTGGGAGCAGATCCAGGACAACCCCTCGAACCCCGAGGAGATGGCCGATCCCAATACCGACAACCTCAGCCAGGGCGGGCCGGGCGTCATCGACGTGAAGAGCAAGGCTCCGGGCAGCACGCTGGACAATGTCCCCTACAACGAGCTCTGACCGCCGGCCGTCCGAGGGAGGATTCACCCTCGCCGGACTGATCGTGATCATGACGATCATCATGATCATGGTGGCTTACACCGTGCCGCGCCAATGGTCCGCGATCATGCAACGCGACCGCGAACGGCAGACGATCTTCATCATGAAGCAGTACGCGCGGGCGATCGCGGAGTGGCAGGGCCGCCACGGCGGCCTCCCGACGAGCCTCGACCAGCTGAAGGAAGCGCGCAGCCCGCGGTTCATCCGCGGCCCGAAGGCGGAGTATCTCGACCCTCTCACCGGGAAGGTGGATTGGATCCTGATCCCGCCCGGCGCCGTGACCCAGAACCCCGGCGGCAACGCCGGCCCCATCGGCGGCGCGCCGATCAGCGGCGGCATGCCCGGCGCTTCAGGGTCCACGGGCTCGAGCGGCAGCGCCGGCAGCGGCTCGACGGCGTTCAACCCGCAGCTCTCGCCGAAGGACTACGTCGGCCCGTTCGTAGGCGTGCGCCCGAACAAGAGCGGCCGCTCGCTGCTGACGCTCAACGGCAACGATCAGTACGAGCAGTGGTCGTACACGGTGATCGACCTGCAGAACGAGATCAACGCCCGGAACAACCCCCCGCAGTTCCGGTAGAGAAAAACGTAGGGCCGGCTCTCCAGCCGGCCCATCATTCTCGACTGCGGCCGGCTGGAGAGCCGGCCCTACATTCTCAGAAGTTCACGTTGCGTACGTAGTGGCAGGTGTATCCGTTCGGATGCTTCTGCAGGTAGTCCTGGTGATAATCCTCGGCGAGCCAGAAGTCCTTCGCCGGCACGATCTCCGTCACCACGGGACGCTTCCACGCGCCCGACTTGTCGACGCGCGCCTTCACCTGCTCGGCCACGCGGCGCTGTTCCTCGGAGTGATAGAAGATCGCCGAACGATACGACGTGCCCATGTCGTTGCCCTGGCGGTTGAGGGTCGTCGGGTCGTGCATCTTGAAGAAGAAGACCAGGATGTTCTCGAACGACGTCTTCTTCGGATCGAACGTGATCTCCACGGCCTCGGCATGGCCTTCGTGGTTCTCGTACGTGGCGTTCTTCACGTCGCCGCCCGTGTAGCCGACGACGGTCGAGACGACGCCGGGCTGCTTGCGGATCAGCTCCTCGACGCCCCAGAAACAGCCGCCGGCGAGCGTCGCCTTTTCGAGGCCCGCGGGGGCCTTTCCGGTGGTCATGGAAGCTCCTTTTTGAGGACTGCCCGCGACGGACAGCTGGTAGATGCAGAAGATGAGGAAAACGGCGGCAACAGCGGCGATTCTGAGGATCCGTTGGGTCAAAGCGTGCCTCCCGAGTCGAATGAAACGAACGGCGCCGGGCGAATATTCGTGACTCCAATCCACTAAGATGCCCGGCGCATGTCCGGCCCGAACCTCTTCCGCGCCACGCTTCCCAGCGGTCTCACCGTCCTCATCGAGACCCTCCCCTACGTCCGCTCCGTCTCCCTCGGCTATTACCTACGCAGCGGGTCGGCCGTGGAGTCGGAAGAGCACGGCGGCGCGTCGCACTTCCTCGAGCACCTCGTGTTCAAGGGGACGCAGCGCCGCACGACGTCGGACATCGCGAAGATCATCGACATCCTCGGCGGCGACGTCGACGCGTTCACGGGCAAGGAGTACACGTCGTTCTATGCGCACGTGCTCGACGAGCAGGTCGAGACGGCGCTCGACCTCCTGACCGACATCTGCATCGCCCCGAATTTCACGGCCGACGACGTGGAGTCGGAGCGGAGCGTGATCCTCGAGGAGATCAAGATGGTCGAGGACACGCCGGACGACCTCGTCCACGAGATCTTCGTCACCGCGTTCTGGGACGGCCATCCGCTCGGCCGCCCGATCCTCGGGACGGAAGACACGGTGAACCGTCTGCAGCGGGCGCAGATCCAGGCGCATTACGCTGAGACTTTCCACCCGTCGAACATGATCTTCTGCGCCTCGGGCAACGTGCGCCCGGAGCAGATCGTGCCGTTCCTCGAACAGGCGTTCCCCGCCGACCGCCTCCCGCCCGTCCGCCGCGATTGGGCACCTCCGACGCCGAAGCAACACGTGATCTTTCGCGAGAAACGCGAGCTCGAACAGGTCCACCTCTGCCTCGGCTCCCGCGGCTTCCCGCAACAGGTCGAGGAGCGCTACGCGGCCGCCCTCTTCAACACGATCCTCGGCGGCGGGATGTCTTCCCGCCTCTTCCAACGGATCCGGGAGAAGGAGGGGCTCGTCTACACCGTGATGTCGTATCACAACGGCTATCTCCACGGCGGCTATGAGGCGGTCTACGCCGCGTGCGCGCCGAAGAATCTGAAGCGCGTGCTGAACATCACGCTGGAGGAGATGCGGAAGATCCGCCGCGAGAACGCGACGGCCGAGGAGCTCGCGGCGGCGAAGCTGCACGTGAAGGGCTCGATCCTGCTCTCGCTGGAGTCGACCGTGAGCCGCATGTCCGGGATCGCCCGCCAGGAGTACTACTTCGGCCAGCAGTTCTCCCCCGACGAGATCATCCAGCACATCGAGGCCGTGACCCTCGACGACCTTCAACGCGTCGCCGACACGATCGTGGACCCCGAGTCGCTTTCACTGACGCTCCTGGGGAACCTGAAGAACGCGGGCGTGACGGTGGATTTTTTGCGGGAGGCGGTGGGGTAAGGCCGTTCAGCGCGAGTCTTGGAAGCGACCGCTGCGACGAACGTAGAATTGCAGGGTGAAGTTCGAGTGGGACCCGCGGAAGGCGCGCGAAAACGTCCGCAAGCACGGCATCTCATTCGAGGAGGCTCTCACCGCCTTCGCGGACTGGGAGTCGATCACGATCCCTGATCCAGATCATTCAGAAAGCGAACGAAGATGGGCGCTCCTTGGATTGTCCAACCGCGGTAATCTGCTCGTCGTACCCCATACGGCGAGGCGAATACACCAGAATCATCAGCGCGTGGCAGGCGAACGCCAGGCAACGAATCCAATATGAAAAGAACAGGCGCTAGCGCGAAGAAGGTCGATGTGCCCGAGTACGACTTCTCAGAAGGCGTGCGCGGCAAATATGCCGCCCGTTACGCGGCCGGCACAAACGTCGTCGTACTCTCGCCGGATGTGGCGGAAGTCTTTCCAGACTCGGAAGCCGTCAATGAAGCACTTCGTACTTTGGTGCGCATTTCCGGCCGGACAGCGAAGCTTCGCGCTCCACGGAAAAAGCCCACGGGTGGATCCACGCGCTGACGACCCTCACTCCACCTCCCGTACCACCCTGCACGGATTCCCCGCCGCGAATACGCCCTTCGGTATGTCGCGCGTCACCACGCTTCCGGCTCCGATCACGGAGCGCGAGCCGATCGTCACGCCGGGCAGGATCAGCGCGCCGCCGCCTACCCACACGTCGCTGCCGATCGTCACCGGTTTGCCGAATTCGGAGAGGCGGCGTTCGGCGGCGTTCATCGGGTGCATGGCGGTGTAGATCTGCACGGCGGGGCCGAAAAGCGTGAAGTCACCGATGCGCACCTCGCACACGTCGAGCACCACGCAGTTGAAATTGAAGAAGACGCGTTCGCCGAGGTGGATGTTCGTGCCGTAGTCGCAATAGAACGGCGGCTGCATCCAGACGGAATCGCCGCCGGTGCCGAAGAGCGCGCGAAGGGCGTCGCGGCCAGGGGAAGAAAGAGACTGATTCAGTGTCTGCAGGAGCTCGCGGACGCGGATGCGCGCGGCGGCGAGCTCCGGATCCAGAGGATCGTAGAGCTCGCCGGCGAGCATCTTCTCGCGTTCGGACCTCACTCGGTCTGCGCGCGGGTGTCCTGGAACTCCACGGACACACCCTTGGACACGCGATGCGAGACTTCATTCGCGTCCCAGTTCGTCAGGCGCACGCAGCCGTGCGACGACGCGTAGCCGATCGACTCCGGGTCGCTCGTGCCGTGGATGCCGAAGTGCGGTTTGCTGAGCGCGATCCAAACCACGCCCACAGGCGAGTTCGGGCCGGGCATCAGGTGCGCCTCGGGGTCGGTGTCGGGCACCTCGTGGAACAGCGTCGGCTGGTAGTGGAAATGCGGGTTGTGGACGATGCTCTGGACGGTCGTCGTCTCGTTCGGAGACGGATCGTATTTCGAGCCCACCGTAGTCGGCGAGTGAAACACGACGCGGCCGGACGCGTCATAGCCGTTGAACGTATTGCCCTTCAGCGAAACCACCACGCGCGTGATGTCCGCGCGGTCGGTCGTCAGCGCCTCGCGCACGTTCGGCACGGTCAGCGTCGTACCAGCCTGGAGATCGGCGAACTGCACGTTCGGATTGAGCCGGGCGAGGAAGTCCTCCGAGGTGTGGAATTGCTCGGCCAGCTTTTCGCGAACCGTCTCGTAGCAGAGGCAGTCCAGCTTCTCCTTCTCGTAGACATCTTCCGGAATGGAGACGAACGGACCCTTCACATCTTCGGCCGTCACCGTGTACTGCGTGAGCGACTGCGCGTAGCCGGCGGCCTGCGCCAGCGCGCGGAACGTCGTCTCGTCGAGCTCGCCCGTCGAAGGCAAGCCGTTCGCCCGTTGAAACCAGTAGGTCGAGATCGCGGAGTTGCGGCCCCAGCGGCCGTCGAGCGCGCCGACCGAAAAATCCGCACGGTCGAGGTAGACCTGCGCCTTCAGCACCGAGGGTCCGCTCACGTCGCCACGGATCGGTACCAGGACCGGCGCCGTATCGATGTTCTCCAGGTTGGAGAACGACTCCTTCGTTTCGCCGCGTTTGGCGAACACCAGCTTCGCCTGCTGCGCCTGATCCTGCGCCTGCTGTTGCGCCGCCTGTTGAGCCTGCTGTTGTTGCTGGAACGACTGCAGCTGCCGCCACTGCTCGTCGAAGCGCTGCTGCTCGCGCGCCTTCGGATCGTCTTTCGGGCCGCCGAACGGTGAGGCCACTTCGTTGGCCGTGTCCCGCACCTTCGTCGTGACCGTCTGCGTCGTCTGCTGCACCTTCTCGCGATTGCAAGCCATCGTCAGCGCGAGGAGCGCGGCGACGGCTACGGATTTCGTCATCGTCATGCGCGGCTTATTAGCAAGGGCTTTGCCGATCTCGTCCATCTCCCCGAGGTAGACTTCGCAACGGTGATTACGTACCTCAAGGTGAGGAACCTCGCCATCGTGGAAGAGCTCGCCATCGAGCCGGGCGCAGGCCTCAACGTCCTCACGGGCGAGACCGGGGCCGGCAAGTCGCTCCTCATCGACTCGCTCGAATTTCTCCGTGGCGCGCGCAGCTCCACGGACATGATCCGCGGCGGCGCCGAGAAAATGACCGCCGAGGCGATCTTCCATTTGCCGAATGGGGCGAAGAAGACTCTGGAGGCGGTCGGCGTCGAGACCGAACCGGCCGGCGACGGGGTCGAGCTGATCGTCAAACGCGAGATCGCCGCGAACGGGCGTGGCAAAGTGCTCGTCAACGGCTCCGCGCTTTCGGTGCGCGAGCTCGGCAGCGCGATGGACGCCGTCCTCGAGATCCACGGCCAGCATGAGTCGCATCAACGCGTCGCCGGGCAGAGCTACCGGCAATTGCTCGACGACTTCGGCGGTCACGACGCGCTGCTTGACGCCACGCGCGCGACGCATCACGCCTGGCGCGCGGCCGCGGATCAGCTCGAAGAGATGCTCGGCGCCCAACGCGATCGCACGCTGCGCCTCGACCTCCTCCGCTATCAGCTCGAAGAGATCGGCGCGGCGAAGCTCGATCCGACCGAAGAAGACGCGTTGCGTTCGGAGCGCAGCATCCTCGCCCATGCGCGGGAGATGATCGAGGCAACGTCCGGCGCGTTCGCGCTCCTCGACGACGACGAAAGCTCCGCGCTCGCCCAGCTCGCCCGCGCCCAGCATCTCCTCCAGCCGCTGTCGAAAGAGATCGCCGAGTTGCAGCAGGTCGCGACGGACTTGCAGGACGTCGCCTATCGCCTGCAGGACGTCAGCCGCACGCTCGGCAATCTCTCCGAAAATGTGCGCCACGATCCGGAGCGTCTCGAAGAGGTCGAAGACCGCCTCGTGACGATCGAGCGGCTGAACAAAAAGTACGGCGGCTCGATCGGCGCGGTGCTCGAGCATCTCAGCCGCATCCAGGATGAATACGAGCGCCTCAATGACTTCGAGGCGAACGTCGAGAAGTTGCACAGGTCGTCCGAGGCGCGGCGCGGCGACTACCGGCGAGCCTCGGAGAAGTTGTCGACGGCGCGCAAGAAGGCGGCGCAGAAGTTCCAGGCGGCGATCCAGGACGAGTTGAATGACCTGGCCATGGAGCGGACGACGGTGCGCGTCACGGTCGAAGACGGGAACGAGTCGCCGGAAGGAACGGACAAGATCGACATCCTCATCGCTCCCAACCGCGGCGAGGAGCCGAAACCGATGCAGCGCATCGCCTCGGGCGGCGAGCTCTCGCGCATCCAGCTGGCGATCGCGGCGGCGCTCTTCAAGGCTTCGACGCATGCCGCCGCGGCGACGCTCGTCTTCGATGAGATCGACGCCGGCATCGGCGGGCGCGTCGCGGAAGTCGTGGGGCGCAAGCTGCAGGAGCTGTCCGCGCACAACCAGGTCGTCTGCGTGACGCATCTCCCCCAGATCGCCGCATTCGGGACGACGCACTTTTCGGTCTGGAAGGACGACGCGGGCGGCCACACGCGGGCGCGCATCCGCCGCCTCGACGACGAGGACCAACGCGTTTCCGAGATCGCGCGCATGCTCGGCGGCGAATCCATCCCCGCCTCGGCATTGCTGCACGCGCGGGAGCTGCTGGAGAACGCGCGCGGCGTCCGAACGGCGAAGGCGCGGCGATGATCCGCTGGACGCTCGAGCAGTTGGACGCCGTCGCCGCGGCGCTCGCCGACGGCGCGGTGTTGCTGCTGCCGACGGACACGATCTACGGCCTGCATGCGGACGCGCACAACGACGCAGCCGTGGAACGGATCGCGCGGATCAAGGGGCGGGACGCGAAGCCCTTCGTCGTCCTCGCCGCTTCGATGTCTCAGCTCGAAGGACTGGGCGTCCGGATGTCCGACGATGTGCGCGCGGCTTTGAGCGAAGTCTGGCCGGCGCCGCTGACGGCGATCCTGCCGCTCGACCGGCCGATCGCCGCGACGCGAGGCGCGTCGACGGTGGCGGTGCGGATCCCGGCGCTGCCGTGGCTCCGCTCGCTTCTGGAAAAAACGGGACCGCTCGTCTCCACGAGCGCAAATCGGAGCGGAGAAGTTCCCATCCAACAGCCGAGCGAGCTCGCACAGGCTTTGCACGAAGCCCTCGACGGCCTGCTCGACGCGGGGCGTTTATCGGGAGAAGCGTCTGCAATCGTGGACTTTACCGGCGATCCGCCGCGTGTGGTTCGCCAGGGCCAGCTTCTCTTTACACAGAAAGTGTGGAAAACCCTGCGGATAACGCTGTGAAAAACTCGGCAAGCGGCCACAAATCGCGGCTTTGGAGCGAATTGCACATTCGCTTGGGCGAACAGAGTTAACTCTTACTCCACACAGAGTTTACGTCCAAAAAGGCCCTCATCCTGCCGTGAATTTTGTGCACTTGACAAAGAACCGTTTCTGTTTCCACAGCCGCCACCGTAAACGACCGATCGGAGAGACGCGTATTACCGCCATGAACGCACGCCGTTTATTCATTCTCGTGACAATGTTTATCGCCGCGCTCGGCTCCGCCGGAGCGGAGATTCCGGCAGCTCCGCCGACCTATGGACCTGCCGAATTCATCCAGTTCAATCCTCAGGTCGTTTCGGATGGCGACAACTTTCTCGTTCTCTGGACCGACCTCCGCGCCTCCGCCCTCCCGAACCTCTACGCCACGCGCGTCTCGTCCACCGGAGAAGTGCTCGATCCGACGAACATCCGCGTGGCGGAGAAGGTAACGTCGGCGTCGGCGGTATGGACCGGACGCAGCTACCTGGTCGTGGTTACGCAGCCCACCGGCACGTTCTCTGTCGCCATGCTCGACCGCGAAGGCCGGCTGCTCCTGCCGCCACGCTCCCTGAACATCGGCGCGTTCCTGGCCAGCGCGAAGCATCCGCTGGCGACGAACGGCTCGAAGGTCGTCCTCGCCTACAGCCGCCTCGAGAATTCCGCCCTCACCCGTCATCTCGCAGTCCTCGACATGAACGGCGAGGTGCTGGAGAGCGACATCGCGCTTCCCTCCGACTCCGGTGACCTGGCGACGCCGATCGTGACGTCGAACGGCTCCGAGTTTCTCGTGCTGACCCAGGCAACGTCCGGCAACAAGACGACCGTTTCGATGCTCCGCCTCGACGCGAACGGCCATCCACTCGGCAATCAGTTCATCGCCCTCGGCGAAGGCCGCTTCCCCTCCGTCGCCTCGGACGGCAACGACTACGTCGTCCTCCTCGGCGGCCAGGCTTCGAGCCAGTTCATCGCCCGCAAGATCGCGCGCGACGGAACGGTCGGCGATGTGAAGACGATTCCGATCACGGCCGCGCCAGACGACACCACCACCCTTGCCTGGAACGGCAGCGAATACCTCGGCGGCGTCATCACCGTCGGCGACTCGCAGACGAACCTGCAGGCCGTGCGTCTGCGTAGCGACGGCACCGTGATCGACGCGCCGTTCCTCGCCGGGTCGCGTGCGAGCGCGCCGGCGATCGCCTCGAACGGTCGACGCTCGTACGTTTCGTGGGTGGATGCAAACCCGACCGGCAACAGCGACGTGATGGGCCGCGTGCTCGCGCCGACACCGTTCAGCGATCCGGCGCGCCTCGACACGTCTGCCGGCGCGCAACGCCATCCGGCCGGCGCGTACGACGGCACGCAGTTCCTCACCGCCTGGGAAGAATCGCAGAACGACAGCGGCCAGCCGCGCGTCTACTTCGGCCGCGTGACGTCGACCGGCGCGCATCCGGATGGCCGCGGCATCCGCGTCACTTCCAACGAGACCGTCCAGCGCGATCCGCGCGTGATCTACGACCGCACGCGGTTCCTCGTCGGCTGGCAGGAGCAGGACGCGATCTACGTGCGCCGCATCGACAAGAACGGGCAATTCATCGACGCGGCGCCGAAAGCGGTTCCGGGCAGCTGTCACGCCGGCGACTTCGACATGGCCCAGGACGACGGCACGACGGTGCTGACGTGGGTCAACTGCACGACGCCGGACATCATGGTCATCCGCTTCGACGACAACGCCGGCACGTTCGACCCCCAGCCGACCCTGCTCGCCGAAGCCGAGAACCCGGCGCTGCACGCGCGCATCGCATTCGGCTTCGACATCGCGCTCGTGGTTTGGGAAGAGCGCATCGTGACGCCGGTCCCGAACAGTCCCGAGCCGAACTTCGACTCGCAGGGCGACGTGCGCGGCGCGTCGATTTACGTGCCGTCGATGCTCGTGCTCACCGATCCGCTCGACATCGCAGTGACGGAAGACGAGGAAGGCTCGCCCGACGTCGCGTGGGACAACCAGGAGTTCCTCGTGACGTACAACGACGCGGAGGGCATCAACGGCCGCTACGTCGATCCGTTCGGCGACCTCCTCACCGACACCCGCATCGCCACCGGCGAAAGCCTCGGCAGCTCCAGCGTCGTGTATGACGGCGTCGGCTTCGTGGTCGCGTTCAACGCCGGCGACGACGTGTTCGCGTCACGCGTGCGGCGCCGCAGCGATTCGACGGTGCTCGAAGGGAAGTTCGCCGTCGCTGCTTCGAGCGACGTCGAGAGCGACCCGAACGTCGTGCTGATGGGCACCGGCCGGGTCGGGTTCCTCTACGACCGCGTGGCGACCGAGGCGCTTTACGGCGGCGTGCCGCGCGTGTTCCTGCGTCTGCTGGAGAACATCGCACCGCGTCCGCGCCCCACGCGCTGACGAATGTAGGGCCGGCTCTCCAGCCGGCCCAATATCGACGCTGGGCCGGCTGGAGAGCCGGCCCTACGTTTTTCGCGGGCGTCGAGAGACCGTAGAGAAGAAGTCGCCGAAGTGACCGGTGAGCGGGCGTCTCGCCCGCAGCCGCCGGGCGTCTCGCCCGGCGGTCCGTGCACGAGGAACGGTACCGGGCACGAGGAACGGCACCGTACACGAAGGCGACCGGGCGAGACGCCCGGCCGCGCGCGGGCGGGACGCCCGCTCACCACCGAAATAGCGCATCGCCAGCGTTGCGAGATCGAGGAACGAGAACAAACCGCCGACGTGGCGAGGTGAGCGGGCGTCTCGCCCGCAGCCGCCGGGCGTCTCGCCCGGCGGTACCGTGCACGAGGAACGGTACCGTACACGAAGGCGACCGGGCGAGACGCCCGGCCGCACGCGGGCGGGACGCCCGCTCACCACCGAATAACGCATCGCCAGCGTTGCGAGACCGAGGAACGAGAAGAAACCGCCGACGTGACGAGGTGAGCGGGCGTCTCGCCCGCAGCCGCTGGGCGTCTCGCCCGGCGGTACCGTACACGAGGAACGGCACCGTGCACGAAGGCGACCGGGCGAGACGCCCGGCCGCACGCGGGCGGGACGCCCGCTCACCACCGAAATACCGCATCGCCAGCGTAGCGAGACCGAGGAACGAGAAGGAACCGCCGACGTGAC
>JAFAVZ010000183.1 GCA_019242175.1 Acidobacteriota bacterium | reverse complement strand
GGGCGGCCATCTGTGCCGGGCGGATGGCGAGCACCGTCAGCGCGCCTCGAACGTGTGCGGCTGCCAGCTCGCGCGCGTCACGAGCCACATCGCGAAGATCGCCACGACGAAGTACAGAACGATCGGCCAGGCGGGATGGCCGAACGTGTCGGGGTGCGCGTTGTAAGCGACCACGAGGCCGATGGCGTTGAACAGGAGGACGAGCGCGGCGGAGGAGAGGTCGTGGAAGCGGCGCGCGCCATCCGCGGCGTTCATGTAGAAAGCCGAGCTGTTGTAGCCGATGACCTGGAGGCCTTCGCGGTCTTCGACGTTGAGACGCTCGCATTCGGCCATGAAGTGGCGCAGCAGCGCGATCGTCCGGTCGTGCTTGTAATTGAGGAAGGCGAAGGCGACGGAGATGATCGGCAGCAGCCAGACGAAGCCCAGGATGTTCATCGCCGCGGCCTGGCCCACGCGGCTCGAGGCGAAGAGGATGCCGACGATGCCGCTGGCGAGGGAGACGTAGATGTTGAGCGCGTTCTGCCGCTGCGCAATGCGCGCGTTCACCTCGTGCCACGCGCCGGCGTAGCGGTAGTTCATGGAAACGGTGTCGACGGCGAGGTAGGGCGGGAGCGGGGACGACATCGCCGCCGAGCGTACCACTTCGGAAAGATTTCCTACTGCGAAGGAGCGGTTCGTGGCTCGCTCCTTGCGGGCCAATCCGGAAATCGTCGCACCGCGTAAGCTCAACGTGAAACTGCGCTCCCCGTCCGCATGGATCCTTGCCGCGTTCCTCTGCGGCTCGGTCGTCGTGCCGACGCTCCATCTCGCGTTTCACGACCTCATCCCTCACGAGCACGAGGGCGAAGCCTCGCACTGGGGTGAAGAGGATGACGACCACGATCACGACGACCACGATCACGATCATGACGATCACGATCATGACGACGATCACGATCACGATCATCATCACGAGCCGTTCGATCCGCATCACGGCGACGGCAGCCTCGCGCACTTCTCTGCCGCGCTGACGGCGGCCCAGTCGGCGCCGGTTCTCCTCGCCGCGCTCGCCATCTTCGAGCGTTTCACACCGCCGCGGGTCGTCGAAGCGGAAAGCCGCTTCGTCGCGACCGTGAGCGTGCGCGGGCCGCCCGCGACGCTCGCTTCGTCTGCTGCCATCAGCAACGCATAGAAAGCGAGATCCCTCATGAAAACCATCAGCCGATGGCTGGCGGTCGCCTGTCTTTTGACGGCGACGCTGGCAACGGCGGCGTTCGCCCAGGGCGACGCGAACCTGCGAGGCCGAGTCGTCGACTCGACGAAGGCGCCGTTGCCCGGCGTCACCGTCGAAGCGCAGCCGGCCGGCGGCGGAAAGGCCATCGTCGGCGTGACCGACGCCAATGGCTCCTACGCCCTGACGCTCACCCCCGGCACTTACGACGTCTCTTTCCAACTCATCAACTTTGCGACGACCATCCGCCGCGGCACGGCCGTTTCCGCGTCGCCGACGACCCTCGATGCCACGCTCTTTCTCTCGACGAATGCGGAAGTCGTCGTCACGGCCAAGCAGACGTTTCGCAATCTCGCGGACATCGACGAGCCGGTGAATGACCTCATCGGGATCGCCGACGCCGCGACGGTCGGCGTCGTCACGGCGAAGGAGATCGACCGCCGGCCGTTTTCGCGCGCGGGCGAGATCATGGAGACCGTGCCCGGCGTCGTCGTCAGTCAGCACAGCGGCGAAGGGAAGGCGAATCAGTACTACCTGCGCGGCTTCAATCTCGACCACGGCACCGACATCGCCGTCACCGTCGCCGGCGTCCCGGTCAACATGCCGACGCACGCGCACGGCCAGGGCTACGCCGATGCGAATTTCCTCATCCCCGAGCTCGTGAGCGGCGTGCAGTACAAGAAGGGGCCGTATTACGCGGAGGAGGGCGACTTCGCGAGCGCCGGCGCGGTGAACGTGAATTACCTGAGCATCCTCGATCGCCCCATCGTGCTGCTCGAAGGCGGCGCGTACGACTACGGCCGCGCGCTGCTCGCCGGATCGCCGAAGGTCGGCGATGGCTACCTGTTGTACGCCGTCGAGGCCGGACGCAACGGCGGGCCGTGGGAGCGCCCGGATGATTTCCGCAAGCTCAACACGATCCTTCGCTACTCGAGCGGCGGGCAACGCGGCGGATTTTCCATCACGTTGATGGGCTACGACGCGAAGTGGAGCTCGACCGATCAGATCCCGGAGCGCGCGGTGAGCGAAGGGCTCATCCCGCGCTTCGGTCTCATCGACCCGACCGACGGCGGACGCACGCATCGCTACTCGCTCTCCGCCGATTGGCAACGCAACGATTCCAACGCGCTCACCCAGGTCTCCGCGTATGCGATCGATTACAGCCTGAATCTCTTCTCCGACTTCACGTACTTTCTCGACGACCCGGTGCGCGGCGATCAGTTCGAACAGGCCGACCGGCGTCACGTCTACGGCGTGCGCGCGAGTCGTCGCTGGCTCGCGCAGTGGGGAGGCGTGAAGGTGGAGAACGTCGTAGGTTTGCAGGCGCGCGCGGACGACATCGGCACCGTCGGTCTGTATCACACCGCCGCGCGCGAACGGCTGAACACGATCCGGCAGGACAGCGTGCTGGAAGTCAGCGGCGGCGTCTACGCCGATTCGTCGATGCAGTGGTCGCCGCATCTGCGCACCGTCGCCGGCCTGCGCGCGGACCGCTATCGCTTCCGCGACGACTCCGACAATCCGCTCAACGGCGGCACGCGCACCGCCTCCCTCGTCAGCCCGAAGCTCAGCGTCATCCTCGGGCCATGGCGGCAGACGGAGGTCTACGTCGACGCCGGCTACGGTTTCCACAGCAACGACGGCCGCGGCGCGACGATCCGCGTCGATCCGTCGAGCGGCGAGCCGCTGAGCCCCGTCGATCCGCTCGTGCGGTCGAAAGGGGCGGAGATCGGCTTGCGCACGACGCCCGTGCCGCGCGTCCACATCACCGCCGCTTTGTGGGGACTCGACATCGCGTCGGAGCTGGTGTTCATCGGCGACGCCGGCGTGACCGAGGCCAGCCGCCCCAGCCGCCGCACCGGCCTGGAGCTCGCGACGTACTACAACCTCTCGTCCGCGCTCGTGCTCGATGGCGACTACGCGTACTCCCGCGCGCGTTTTCGCGACTTCGACCCCGTCGGCGATCGCATCCCCGGCGCGGTCGAAGGCGTCGCGTCCGTCGGCCTGTCGTTCAACGGCGTCGGCCGCTTTTCGGGCGAGATCCGCGACCGCTACTTCGGCCCCCGCCCGCTGCTCGAAGACGACAGCGTGCGCTCCGACGCCTCGAACACGATCAACGCCCGCCTCGCCTACGAGGTGACCCCGCGGATTCGCGTCGCCCTCGACGTATTCAACCTCTTCGACGCGAAGGTCAGCGACATCGACTACTTCTACACGTCGCGCCTCCCCGGCGAGCCGGCAGGCGGCGTCGACGACGTGCACTTTCACCCGCTGGAGAAACGCTCGTTCCGCGTCGCGCTACGCACAACGTTTTGAACGTCTTTGAACGTAGGGCCGGCTCTCCAGCCGGCCCGATGAAACACGGTTGCGGCGGGCGTTGCCCGCCGCATCATTTCTCGACTGCGGCCGGCTGGAGAGCCGGCCCTACGTCAAAGCGTTTCCACCGCCTGTTCGAAGCTCACCAGCTGGCGGATCAGCGCGTTATAGCGCGAGTGCGCGGCGTCGCTGTACTCCGCCGCGAGCAGTTCGTAGAGGCGCATTCGGGATACTCGACCGTTTGTTCGGGAACGGGGAGGCCGGCGCGGCGGAGGCGCGGCGCGCCGATCGCCACGAGCAGCGCGGAAGCGTCTCGCGTCCGGCGGCGGCATCGGCGAAGCCGGCCTGCATCAGCTCTCCCCCGGGCAGCGACGTGAAATCCATCGATCTGAGGATAGCAGCCCTACGAATGCAGAATCGCCGATCCGTACCGCACCTTTTTCCCCGGCTCCAGACGCACGCGCGCCACGTCGATGCGGCCGGGCTCGAAGAGCAGCACCACGCTCGAGCCCATGTGGAACGTGCCGAGGCGGGCGCCGGCGGCGATCGGGATGGGCGGGTCGTAAGTCCGCGTCTTCCGTTCGGTGCGTGGCGTGTTGGAGATGAACGAGTCGTACGTCACGGAGATCTTCCCGACGTTCGTCGCGCCGATCATCACCTCGGCCACGCGGCCGTGCGCGCTGTCGATCCACGTCACCACGCGCTCGTTGATCGAGAAAAGCTCGTCGACGTTCGCCATCGACCAGTCGTTCACGGGCCAGAGCTTGCCGGGGATGTGCAGGCTGTGCGCGATCGCGCCGGTGACGGCCGAATGCACGTGGTGATAGTCCTGCGGCGAGAGGTACAGATTGAAGAAGACGCCGTTCTCGTACCGCCGCGCCTCCTCGGCGTCGCCGAGGAAACGGGCGACGGTGTAGTCCTTGCCTTTGATCTGCTCCAGGCGGCCGTCGCGGATGATGCCGAAGCTGCGCAGCGTCCCGTCCACGGGGCTCACGAGATCGCTCTCGATGGGGCGCAGGCCTTCGCGGAGATCGCGGGTGAAGAAGTGCCCGATCGACGGGTACTCCTCGATCGGCTGATTCGCGGCGTCGACGTCGATCTCGTACGAGCTCGCGAACCAGCGCACGAGGCGGCGTGCGATGGGGCGCGGCCAGCGCGCGTGCACGAGGCGCCCCACCGCCCGGCTCAGGTGGTTCTTCGGAACGTATCGAAGGAAGCGGTACACGCCGAGCGGTGAGGCGAGAGTCGTGCCCGCTACTTGGTAGCAGGCAGAACGCGCGCGGTTTTGATGTAGTCGAGCTGAGGGAAGTCCTTCTTCAGGTACTCGTTCCCTTCCTTCTGGATGCGTCCCTGGTCGGGGCCGCTGCCGTACGGCGCGCCGTCTCCGTAGCCGCTGTACAAGGCCTGGACGACGTCCATTCCTTCGACGACCTTCGCGAAAGGCGAGAAGCCCTGGCCGTCGAGGCCGGCGTTGCGGTCGGCGTAGTTGATGAAGAGCTGCGTCGTGCGCGTGCCCGGGCCGCGCATCGCGTAGCTGACCATGCCGGTCGTGTTCGACTGTTTCACCGGATCGTCGGAGATCGACGCCTCGCTCCAGGCCTCGTTCACTTTCGGCGAGCCGTTGATTCCGAACTGGGCCATGAAGCCGGAGACGACGCGGAAGAAGCGGACGTCATCGAAGTAGCCGTTCGTCACCAGGTTGTAGAAACGGTCGGCGCCGTTCGGAGCCCAGTCGCGGTGGACCTCCATCACGAACGCGCCCTTGGTCGTGTCGAACTTGACGCGGAAGAGCTCCGGCGCCTTCGCCGTGAGCTTCGCCGGCGTGAGGAGCTTGCTCCTGTCGATCGTCTTCGGCGGAGCCGGCTTCACCGTCGCGGACTTCGTCGTCGCGGACTTCGTGGACGCAGGCTTCGCCGACGTCGACGTCTTCTTCGTCGTGGACGAGGCGGTGGTGGTCTTTTTCGTGGTGGTGGTCTTCGACGTTTCGGCCGACTGCGCGCCGCCCGCCGCCATCATCAACATCACTGCTGCCGTAACTGCGGTCATCCTTTTCATGGCCGCGAACAGTAGCATTCCCGGCATGAAAACGCTGCTAACTCTCCTCCTGCTCGCCCCGGCCGCGCTCGGCCAGCTCCGGCCGGTGAACACGTTTTCGATCGTCGCCCGCGATCCGGCGACGGGGCAGATGGGCGTGGCGGTGCAGTCGCACTGGTTCGCCGTCGGGCAGATGGTGCCGTGGGCGGAGGCGGGCGTCGGCGCGATCGCGACGCAGAGCTTCGTCGATCCGACGTACGGCAAGGTCGGACTCGAGCTGCTCCGCGCCGGACGCAGCGCGCCGGCCGCCTTGCGCGCGTTGTTGAGCGGCGACGCTTCGTGCGAAGTCCGCCAGGTCGCGATCCTCGACGCGTCGGGCGACGTGGCGACGTTCACCGGCAGTCGCGACATCCCTTCCGCCGGTTCGATCGCCGGCAACGTGAAAGAAGGCAAGTCCGACGTTCCGTGCGGTGCGCACGGCGGATCGATGTCCGTGGGACGCGACTTCGCGGTGCAGGCGAATCTGATGTCCAACGACAGGATCTGGCCCGCGATGGCCGAGGCTTATGCGGCGGCGAAGGGCGATCTCGCGGATCGGATGCTCGCCGCGCTCGACGCCGCGCAAGCCGCGGGCGGCGACATTCGCGGCAAGCAGTCGGCGGCGATCATCATCGTCAACGCGAAGTCGACCGGGCGCGCGTGGCAGGACCGCGTGTTCGATCTGCGCGTCGACGACAATCCGACGCCGCTCGTCGAGCTGCGCCGTCTGGTGGCGTTGCAGCGCGCGTACAACCACATGAACGCGGGCGACCTCGCCGTCGAGCAGAAGGACAACGAGACCGCGTTGCGCGAATACTCGGCGGCCGAGGGGATTGCGGCGACGACGGCGGGAATCCCGGCGAGCCGGCACGCGGAGATGATCTACTGGCACGCCGTCGCGCTCGTGAACATGGGCCGCGTCGACGAGTCGCTCCCGCTCTTCCAACGCGCCTTCGCCATGGAGGCCGGTTGGAAGGAGCTGACGCCGCGCCTCGCGCGCGTCGGCCTGCTGCCGGACGACGCGAAGCTGCTGGAGCGCATCGTTGGCGGTCGCTGAGCGGCTCGTCGCCAGCCATCGCGACTTCCTCCTCTTCCTCGAGCGCCGCCTCGGCGACCGCGGACTGGCCGAGGATGTTCTGCAGGACGCTTTCGTGAAGACGATCGAGCGGGAAGGGGAGCTGCGCGACGAAGAGTCGGCGATCGCCTGGTTCTATCGGCTGCTGCGCAATGCGGTGATCGATCACTACCGCCGCCGCGACGTCCGCAGCCGCGCGCTCGAGATGTTGGCGAAGGAGATGGGGGGCGCCGTCGCGCCGCCGCCCGAGTTGCACGACGCGATCTGCGCTTGCGTCGGCCCGCTCGCGGAGAATCTGAAGCCGGAGTACGCGGCGGCGATTCAACGCGTGGAGATCGAGGACGTGCCGGTGAAGGCGTTCGCGGAGGAGGCGGGCATCAGCGCGAACAACGCCGCCGTACGCGTGTTCCGCGCACGCGAGGCGCTGCGCAAAGAAGTGCGCGCTGCGTGCGGCTCGTGCGCGACCCACGGGTGCGTGGAGTGCAGTTGCAACGTGTCATCCTGAGCGCAGCGAAGGATCTCCCGGCATGTGCGCTCGTCGCCCGCGCCAGGAGATCCTTCGCCGTCTGCGCGGCTCAGGATGACAGCGCGTTCACTAGATCTTGTTCGCGCTCTCGATCAGCAGCTCCGTGTTCTCGCCGCAGCTGACGACCTTGCCCTTCACGTGCACGGGCTTGCCGTCGGTGCCGACGTTGAGCACGGCCTGTTTCGTCTTCTCGCACACCGCGTAGTCGGTGTTCGAGCTCGCCACGTGGAAGAACGTCTTGCCCGCGTCGGCGCGGAGTGTCCCGTTCAGCTCCACGGCTTTCCCCGCCGTCTTCACGTTGCACTCCTTGCCGCCGGCGAACATCGTCGCCGCGGCGAACAGCACCACCAGGAACATTGCCAGTCTCTTCATTGCGAACATCTCCTTTCCCGACTCAAGGTAGGCCGGCCGGGGCGGAGAGTCCTTTCAGATCGGACAACGATTCGGTACGCGACGTCACCGCGATGTTGCAATCATCAGATCGTCGACCTTCTGCGCCAGCTCGACCAGGTACTCGTCACCTTTCGGATGATGCGTCAGCGCCACGAGCGCGTAGTGGCGGTGCGGTCCGCTGACGATCGCGGAGTCGTGCAGCCAGTCCTCCCACGAGCCCCACTTGCGCAGGAGCTGCACGTCGCGGCCGGCGAGGCCATGCACGAATTTGTGATCGTCGTGCGGCACGTCGGGCGAGGCGAAGATCTCCTTCATCGTCTTCGACGCCGCGGGCGACACGAGCTTGCCCTGTTCGAGCATCAGGTAGTAGCGCAGCAGCTGGCGCACCGTCGCCGCGTGGGAGTGATTCGCGACCGGATCGCCGATGCGTTCGCTGTTCGGGCCGTAGTGCTTGCCGACCCAGATGCCGCCGCCATGCGCCGCATCGTAGCAGCCGTACGAATTCAGCACTTCCTGGATCTCGCGGAGGCCGAGCTCGCGCGAGTACTTTGCCGCCATCTCGTTGCTCGACGCCTTGATCATCAGCCCCAGCTCGTGCCGCGTCGTCGGATCGAGATCCTTCGCCGCCTCGGGGTGCCTCTGAAAGTACGCTAGCAGGATGCCGATCTTCGCCACGCTCGCCGCGTACTCGATCTTGTCCGGATGGATCATCGCCACCCGCGGGCGGCGCAGATCGAGCACGCCTACGTCCGTCGCATCTGCGGGCATCTCGTACTTCGCGCGGAGCTCGGCATCGATCGATTCGATGCGCGCCTGCAGCGCGGGATCGACCGGCGTTTCGTAGTCGAGCGTGCGCGTCGCGGTCGTGGCGCAGGCGCTGGTGAGGAGAAGCGAGAGGGCTCCGATGCGCGCGGCGGTCATCATCCCCGAAGCGTAATTGCAAACGGTCGAGACCGATAGGACTGTCCCGCTTCTTGCACTACAGCCAGCCATGACCGGCGGCGCATTGCGGGCCGCCATGGAGGACTGAAATGCTACGAAAACCGACACTCATCATGGTGTTGTCGCTGGCTCTCGCGGTGCCTGCGATGGCGGCGGATCAGACGCCGAAGCAAGCTCTTGCGCAGGGACAGCTGAATGGGCTGATCGAGGCCCAGAACGCGCTCATGGCCGCCGACCAGGCCGGCGCGCAGCAGTACGCGAAATCCTTGTATGACGACGCGCAGATGCGCCTCACCTTCGCCCAGTCGAACTGGAACGCCGACAAGCGGGCGACGCGTGAGATGGCGAAAATGCGCGCCGAGGAAGCGCTTTGGGGCGCCCGTGCGGCGCTGGCGAAGTCGCGTTGGATCGGCACGAACGCCGCCCTCCGCGGCCTCCAGGCCGACGTCGTCCGCCTCGGCGGCTCCTCGAATCTCACCTGGATGGATGAGCCGGGCAGCGTGGTGGTGAGCCGCGGCGCGAACTCGCGCGAGCGCATCGAGTATGCGCAGGCCGTGATCGACAGCGCGAAGGCCGCCGGCGCGGAAATGCTCACCGGCAACGACCTCAAGCCGGCGCAGGAAAACCTCAATACGGCGCGCAAGCTGACGAAGAACGACTCGACGGTCGAGTCGGCCGATCACCTCGCGTATGACGCCGAGATGATGGCTCGCCGCGCGCTCTACATGGTTCGTTACAACGAGTCGACCCGCTACATGCCGGACCTGCAGGCGACGCGCACGCGTCTCGCGCAGGCCGAGGCGGATCGCATCGCACTGGCCGAGCGCCAGTCGCGCGAGATGGCCGAGGCGCGCGCTGCGGAATTGCAGCGCCAGCTCGACGCCGAAGCGGCCAATCGCATGGCGCAGGCGGCCGACCTCGAGAAGCTGCGCTCGCAGCTCGCCGACAGCCAGCGCGCGCTGAACGATCAGCTCGCGGCCGATCGCGCCGCGCGTGCGAACGCCGAAGCGTCGTTGGACGCGGCGTTCCAGAAGTATGCGAGCGCGGTGGCGGAGGGCACGTCGTCGGACATCGAGACGCTTCGCCGTCAGCTCGAAGACCAGCAGATGACGCTCCGCGGCATCCAGTCGCGTGAGGAATCGAATCAGCAGCAGCGCGCCGAGCAGATCGCTGCGCTGCAGAATCAGTTGAAGGACGCGCAGACGCAGGGCTCGCTGAATGCGCAGGCGCTGGCCGACCGCCAGGCCGACATCACGCGCCGCCAGCAGGAGCTCGACCAGCTGCGTCAGGAACGGCAGGCCGACATGCAGCGCCGCACGGACCTCGATCGCCAGCGCGATCAGGCCATCGCGGACGCGACGGCGCGCCGCACCGAGCTCGAAGCGCAGGCTCAGGCCATGCGCGAGCAGATCGAGCAGGCGAACAACGCCGCGCAGCAGGCCAACGCCGCGGCGCAGGTGGCGCAGCAGCAGGCGCAGGCTGCCCAGCAGCAGGCCCAGACGAGCTCCGCGGCGCTGCAGAGCGCGACCGAGGAGCTGGAACGGACGCGCCAGCAGCTCGCGCAGCGGGATTCCGACGCGCGGCGTGCGCAGCTGGAGACGGAGCTGGCGAAGTACGGCAACACGCGCAATGACGAAGGCCGCTTCATCGTCGCGCTGTCGGGCGGCCTCCTGTTCGACACCGGCAAGAGCATGCTCAAGCCGGGCGCGAAGTCGACGCTGACGAAGATCGCGAACCAGCTGCGGTCCGATGACTCGATCCGCATCTCGGTCGAAGGTCACACGGACAGCGTTGGCAGCGAAGAGATGAACCAGCAGCTTTCGGAGAAGCGCGCCGCCGCGGTGCGCGACTTCCTCGTCAACGCCGGCGTGCCGGGCGACCGCATCTCGTCCGACGGCCAGGGCGAAGGCGAGCCGATCGCAACGAACAAAACGGCCGCCGGTCGCCAGCAGAACCGCCGGGTGGAGCTGGTGATCACGCACTAACGTCCAGGAACAAAACGTAGAGGCCGGCTCTCGAGCCGGCCCAATCTCGATGCTGGGCCGGCTGGAGAGCCGGCCCTACATTTCTGCTCGCGACTAACCGCGGCGCTTCCCCTGCGTCGAAGCGGACATGAGAAAAGCACTTCTCGCCCTTCTCGCCGTCCTGATGGTCACCTCCGCCTTCGCCGTCCTCGCCCGCTCCCGCCACGGCAACCGCACCTCGGTCACCATTTCGACCGAGGATGATGAAGACATCACGAGCTGCGACCAGATCCGCGTACGGTTCGACGACGAGCCGGCGCAGATGCGCGAGCACGTGCTCCTCGCCTCCGGAAACCTGCGATCGCTGCGCGCGAAAGCGGCGGTGAACGGCGGGATCCGCGTCACGGGCTGGGATCGCCCCGACTGGTCGGTGCGAGCTTGTCGCGCGGCCGCGCTCGGCGTCAGCGACGACAGCGTGCGGCCGTATCTGCGCGGCGAAGAGCTGGGCGTCGAAGGCGATGAGGAGCGCAACCAGGCGGTCATCTACTTCCTCGTCCGCGCGCCGCGCAACGCGACGCTCGACCTCACGGCGATGAACGGCGCGGTCGGCGTGGAAGGCGTCCGCGGGATGCTCACCGCCCGCACGCAGAACGGCCCGATCTCGCTGAAGCAGGTCGCCGGCAGCGTGGATGCCGAGGCACAGAATGGACCGATCGACTACAGCGGCGACTCGGGCAAGATCCGGCTCGAAGCGGAGAACGGCCCGATCGACGTGAAGCTGCAGGGCAACAGCTGGAACGGCTCGCTCGACGCGACGACGCAGAACGGCCCGCTGTCGCTCAAGATCCCGCGCGACTACCGCTCCGGCGTGCTCGTGCAGTCCGACGGCCACGGCCCGATCCAGTGCCGCGCGGAGGCTTGCCGCCAGGCGCGCCGCACCTGGGGCGACGACGATGACGACGACTTCCGACGCATCGAGCTCGGAAGCGGCGCGCAACTGGTGCGGATGTCGACGACGAACGGCCCGATCTCGGTGAAGGAAGGCTCGTAACCGGAGCGCGGGCGTCCCGCCCGCAGCCGCGACACGTCTCGTGTCGCGGTACGTGTACAGGTGCACCCGCCGCCGGACGAAGACGTCCGCCGGTCGCGGGCGAGACGCCCGCTCACCAGAAAATTCGGGCCGGCCAAGCGCCGGCCCGTTTTACACTCTCTCCGTGCCGGTCCCGTCCGCTTCCGAGCGACACCGACTCTTCGCCGTTCTCGGCGTCACGTTCGGTTTGGCGGTCACCATCGGGAACACCATCGGCGGCGGCATCCTGCGCACGCCGGGCATCATCGCCTCCGAGCTTCCCACCTTCTGGCTCTTCCTCGCCGTCTGGATCATCGGCGGCCTCTACGCCCTCCTCGGCGCAAACGCGCTGGCCGAGCTCGGCACGATGGTGCCGCGCTCCGGCGGCCAATACGTCTTCGTCCGCCACGGCCTCGGCGACTACATGGGTTTCATCGTCGGCTGGAGCGACTGGATCTCGACGTGCGGCACCACGGCCGCGGTATCGATCGTGGTCGGCGAGTACGCGATCGTCCTCTTCCCCCAACTCCGCTCGATCGAAGCGATCGCGCTCGGTTGCGTCGCCGTGCTGACGGTCATCCAGTGGATGGGCACGAAGTGGGGGAGCGCGGCGCAGAACGTGACGAGCGCGATGAAGGCGTTCGTGTTGCTGCTCCTCATCGGCGCGTGCTTCTGGCTCGGCGCGCGGAATCCGATGGAGACGTCGTTCGAGCCGGAGCGCGAAGGCTCGCTGCTCCTCGCGTTCATCATCTCGCTGCAAGCCGTGATCTATACGTACGACGGCTGGAGCGCGGTGATCTACTTCTCCGAAGAGGTGAAGGAGGCCGGTCGGAACATCCCGAAGGCGATGGCCGGCGGGATCGTCTCCGTGATCGCGATCTACCTCCTCATCAATGTCGGATTCCTGCGCGTCGTGCCGCTCGGGACGATCGCCGGCGAGAAGCTCGCGGCGGGCGTCGTAGCCCAACATCTGTTCGGGCCGAGCGGCGATCTGATCATCCGCGTGGTGATGATCGTCGCGCTGTTGAGCGCCGTCAGCTCGAACGTGCTCATGGCACCCCGCGTGTTGTTCGCGATGGCGAACGACGGGCTGTTCTGGCGCGGTGCGCGCGAGGTGAACAAAGGCGGGACGCCGGACATCGCGTTGCTGATCAGCAGCGTGCTCGGTGCTGCGTTCATCGTCACCGGCACGTTCGAGAACGTGATCGCGAAGCTCGCCTTCTTCTTCGTCGCGAATTACACGCTGTCGTTTGCGACGCTGTTCGTTCTACGCCGGCGCGAGCCGGATGCGGTGCGTCCTTATCGCGCGTGGGGACATCCGTTCACGACGGGCATCGCGCTGCTCGCGAGCGTCGCGTTCCTGATCGGAGCGGTGATCGGCGACCGAACGAACAGCTTGTGGTCGCTCGGCATCCTCTGCGTCAGTTACCCTGTCTATCTGCTCGTGCGCTCCCGCAAAGCATCATGATCGATCCACGCCTCGAATACGCCTCGACGATTCCGTCGCGCTACTACTTCGACCCGGCCGTGCTCGCGGAGGAAAACCGGTCCGTCTTCGGCAAGACGTGGCAGCTCGTCGGCCACGCGGACAAAGTGCGCGAGCCGGGACAGTTCTTCACGACGACCGTGGCTGACGAGCCGCTGCTGATCGTGCGCGGGCAGGACGGCGAGGTGCGGGCGATGTCGAACGTTTGTCGCCATCGCGCCGGACCGATCGCGAAAGGCGAGGGGAGGCGGCCCGTGCTGCAATGCGGCTATCACGGCTGGACCTACAGCCTCGACGGCCGCCTTCTCGGCACCCCGGAGCTGGACGGCATCCAATGCTTCGACCGCGCCGAGTTCGCGCTGCCGAAGTTCCGGGTCGAGGTTTGGAACGAGTTGATCTTCGTCAACCTCGAGCCGAACGGGCCGTCGCTGCGCGACTACTTCGGGGAGATCATCCCGGACATGGCCCGCCACGACTACACCGGCTTCCGCCTCGCCGCGCGCAAGGATTGGGAGCTCGACTGCAACTGGAAGGTGTACGTCGACAATTACCTCGAGGGCTATCACATCCCGATCGTGCATCCCGGCCTGTTCCGCGAGCTCGACTATCCGCGCTACCGCACGTACACGCGGCGCTTCCACTCGCTGCAGGACGCGCCGGTGAAACGCGCGGAACGCATCCGGCTGACGGAAGGGGAGGACGACGTTCGCTATTTCTGGGTCTTCCCGAACCTGATGCTGAACGTCTATCCCGACAACTTCTCGACGAATCTCATCCTGCCGCTCGGCCCGCACCGCACGCTGACGATCTTCGAGTGGTACTTCAAGGATCCCGAGTCGGCGCCGGTCGCGGAGACCGTTTCGTTCAGCGACGAGATCCAGATCGAAGACATCGAGATCTGCGAGGCCGTGCAACGCGGACTGCAGTCGCAGACTTACGACCGCGGCCGCTATTCACCCGCGCGGGAGAACGGCGTGCATCACTTTCACTCGCTGTATCAGGAGTTCCTCAGCAACTCCAACACCGGAAACGTAGGGCCGGCTCTCTAGCCGGCCCCGGGAAGCACGGTCGCGGCGGGCGAGGCCCGCCGCATCATTCTTGACTGCGGCCGGCTGAGAGCCGGCCCTACGTGCAACGCAGCGAGTCGTGCCCGCTCACCGCACCAGCGGCACTTCCAAGACCGAGACCGTTCCTCTCGGCCCGAAATAGAACCGCCACGGCTTGGCGCGCTCCACTACGCGCAGCACCCGTTCCTCCGCGTCGAGGAAACGGATCTCGATCCGCGCGTGCATGAAGAACGTATGCACCGACGCGCAGCGCGGAATGAGCAGCGGACGCGGATCCCGATCGCCGATCAATCCACGGAAACGCGACCACCACGTGTTCGCTACGCGGACTTCCACCGCGCCCCCGCCCGCAGCGCCTTGCGATACACGGGGCAATGCTCGTCGTGCGCGCCGGGCAGATAGCCGATCGACATCAGGAACGAGCCGGTGATCTCGCCGCCGGTGAATACGAACGTCTTCTTGAACAGCTTCACCCACTCGTCCTTCGTCAACGGGTGATGCTCTTCCAGCCACTGCGCGAACGAGCCCATTTTCTTCAACCGCTTCGCGTTCTCGATCGCCGCGTTCACCTTCAATCGATTGCGGATGATGCCGTCGTGCTGCAGCAATTTCTCCGGCGAGAGGCGCGCGACTTTCGCGATGTCGAAGCCGGCATATGCCTCGCGAAACGCGTCGCGCTTCTTGAGGATGGTGAGCCAGGAGAGGCCGGCCTGGTTGATCTCCAGCACGAGCCGTTCGAAGAGCGCGTTGTCGTCGAGAACGGGGAAGCCGTACTCCTTGTCGTGATAAGGACCGTGAAACGGATGGTCGATGGCGATGTCGCAGTAAGACGTCATGGTTTGGAGATTGTGACCGATGCGCCGACCGCGCGCGTGGAACCGGTGATGGTTTCGTTCAACACGTAGTCCAGCCGCTGCAGGCTTTCCTTCAGACTCTGCAGCGTTCCCTGATTATTGACGACGCGGCGTTGCAGCTCCGAGAGGTTCTCGTGATGGATCTTCTCCCGGATGGGCAGCAGGTCCGGCGGCTGCGGGCCGAGCTTCGTGTCGCTGAGGAGTTGTTGCACGAGCTTGATCGCGTGGAAGTTCTCGCGCGACAGCGGCTTGCCCGCCTTCTCCGCCCTTTCGATGAAGTCCGCCATCCGCTCCAGCGCTTTGTCGACGGCCATGAGCGGCGGGTCTTCCACGAGCGTCTTGTGGACGGACGCGATCAACGCGAGCGTGTCGGCGGTTTGCTGCGCGTCATCCAACGCGGGCTTGAGCTGCTGGAAGAGGTTGCCAAGGAGGCGCTGGGCGTCGCGGAGGTCGCGGGCCTGATCGGGATATTGAGCGAAAAGCGTGGGCGCAGCGAGCAGCAAGGCGGCGAATACGGCGGTCTTCATTTCCTTCCCTCCTTCGGGACGTGCGAGAGGACAGCAAGTGTCGCAGCGGCTTGGCCAATCAATACCGCCGGCTCCGTTTTTTCTAAGACGCGCGAATTTCCCAAAGTTTCTGTTGCTCCGGCCTTCGCTGTCATGGAAACTGATGGCCCCGATGCAATCGGCCGAGCTCCTGGCATCGATCGCCCTCTTCGTCGTGGCGATCTACATCATCGTCCGCCAGGTGAAGGCGATCCGCGCCGAGCAAGAGCTGCGCGAAACGAATCAGTTCGCCACGGAAATCATCCAGAACGCCGGCGAAGGAATCGTCGTCTACGACCGCAATCTCCGCTATCGGGTGTGGAATCGTTTCATGGAAGAGCTCACCGGCCGCGCCGCCGATGAGGTCATGGGCCGCTTCGCGCCGGAGATCTTTCCCCACATCCGCGAGCAGCACGTCGACGAGCTCCTCCGCCGCGCGCTCGCAGGCGAGATGGTTTCCTCACCCGATGTGCACTATTGGGTGCCGGGCACCGACCGCAGCGGCTGGGTCTCGGCGATCTATCGCCCCCACTTCGACTCGCGCGGCAAGATCGCCGGTGTCATCGGCCTCATCCGCGACATCACGGAGCGCAAGGCCGCCGAACAGCAGATCGAATATCAGGCGTATCACGACGCGCTCACCGGCCTCGCGAATCGCCGCCTGTTTCAGGAACATCTGACGCTCGCCCTCGCGCTCGCCCAACGCCGGTCGCGTTTGGTCGCGGTGCTCTTCCTCGACCTCGATCACTTCAAGCTCGTCAACGACTCCCTCGGCCACTCCATCGGCGACGCGCTCCTGCGTCAGGTGGCGAACCGGCTGAAGGCTTCGGTGCGCGAAGGCGACACCGTGGCGCGCGTCGGCGGCGACGAGTTCACGATCGTGCTTCAGGAGCTCGCGAAACGCGAAGATGCGGCGGTGGTCGCGCAGAAAGTGCTGCGCATGATCTCCGAGCCGGTCGACGTCACCGGCCATCGGTTGTACGTCACGACGAGCATCGGCATCACGCTCTATCCCGACGATGGCGATGACGCCGAGACGCTGCTGAAGAACGCCGACAACGCCATGTACCGCGCGAAGGCCGAGGGGCGGAACATGTACCAGATGGCGACGCAGGAGCTGAACCGGTCGACGCAGGACCGGATGACGCTCGAGAGCGGCCTGCACGTCGCCATCGAACGCGGCGAGTTCGAGCTGTTCTACCAGCCGCAGATCGACGTCCGGACGATGCGCATCATCGGCATGGAAGCGCTGCTGCGCTGGCACCATCCCGAACGCGGCCTGATCCTGCCCGCGGATTTCATCGGCGTGGCCGAGGAACGGGGATTCATCGTGGTGATCGGCGATTGGGTGCTGCGGACGGCGTGTCGCCAGGCGCGCCTCTTCCGCGACCGCGGGATGCCGAATTTCCGCGTGGCGGTGAACATCTCCGCGCGCCAGTTCCGCGACCAGTCGCTCGTGCAGACGATCGAGACCGCGCTCGCCGAATCGGGCGTGCATCCGAGTTGCCTCGAGCTGGAGATCACCGAAAGCGTGGCGATGGAGAACGTGGAGCTGACGCTGCAGATCCTGACGACGCTGCGCAAGACCGGCATCTCCGTGGCGATCGACGACTTCGGCACCGGCCACTCGTCGCTCAGCTACCTGAAACGCTTCCCGATCGACGCGCTCAAAATCGACCGCGCATTCGTCGAGGACCTCCCCGACCGCGTGGAAGATGCCGCGATCGTGCGGTCGGTCATCCAACTCGCGCACGGATTGAACCTGCGGGTGGTGGCGGAGGGCGTGGAGACGAAGGCGCAGCTCGATTTCCTGAAGGGGCACGATTGCCGCGAAATGCAGGGCCACTATTTCTCGATCCCGCTCCCCGCAAGCGAGTTCACGACGCTGCTGGAGTCATGATTTCGCCGGACACGTTCCCCGAGCTGCGGCGGTGCAGGAGAAAGCCCTATGTGATCGAGTCGACGCCGGCCTAGCTGATGATGTTCGCTCAGCTGATGAAGCGTTTCGGGCTTTACATCAATGAGGACGCGGTGCGACGCGCGCCGCACTGCGAAGCCGCGTGTCATCCTGAGCCGCGAAGACGGCGAAGGATCTCCTGGTGCGGGCGTGACGCGTCCAGGCCGGGGATCCTTCGGCGTCTTCGCGCCTCAGGATGACACTTTGCGGATGAACGCCGCCTGAGCGATCTCGCGCACTCTTCGCGCTCGTCGGCCGTGAGTGTCTTGCCGCTCTGCTGCACGATTTCGCCGAGGGAGCAGAGGCGGCGGCAGCGGTACTTGCCGACTTCGACGAAGCGACTGCCCCGAAGTGGCGGACGGCCTCTTCCTGTGCGGATCGCCATTGGAACCAGCCGGGGATCTCGCTCCAGTGCATTTGCGCGACTTTATCTCCGTCTGCCATAGACTCAGCCCCATGCAACGGGGAATCGCGAGCCGCACGGCGGATCGGGTGGCGCAGCGGCGGGCGGCGCATCAGTTGCTGGACGTCCCGCCGGTCTTCGTCGATCCGTTGGCGTTTCGCATCCTCGAGCCGGAGGACGCGGAGCGCATCACGACCGAGCCGGGTATGCTCGATCGTGTTCGCGCGGGAGGCTTCCTGCGTGCGTTTCTCTCCGTGCGCAGCCGGTTCGCGGAAGACGTTCTCGCCACCGCCGCGAGCCAGGGCGTCACGCAATACGTCCTCCTCGGCGCCGGCTTCGACACCTTCGCTTATCGCAATCCCTTCGATGCCGTGCATGTCTTCGAAATCGACCATCCCGCGACCCAGGCCGAGAAGCGGCGGCGCGTCGAAGCTCGTGGCATCCCCGTTCCGTCGAACGTCACGTACATCGCCGCGGATCTCGGCGAAGTGTCGATTCGCGAGGCGCTCGCGGAGAGCAGCTTCGATTTCACGGCGCGCGCGGTGTTCGCGTGGCTCGGCGTCGTGCCGTACCTCGAATTGACGGCGGTCGAGGCGACTCTGCGCGCGATCGCGTCGCTGCCGACCGGCACTTCAGTCGCCTTCGACTACGGCATCCCGCGCAGCGAGCTCTCCTTCCTCGGTCGCCTCGCCTTCGACATGATCGCGCAACGCGTCGCGGCGGCAGGCGAGCCGTGGAAGACGTTCTTCCATCCGGCCGAGCTGCAGGAGCTGCTGCTCGACGTCGGCTTCCATCACATCGAAGACCTGAGTGGCGACGACATCAACGAGCGCTACTTCGCGAAGCGCGCGGACGGTCTCCATGTGGGCGAGGGCGGCCATCTTGTCCACGCCGGCGTCTGACGCGCGTTGCCCCGGCTGCGGCCTCGTGATGCCGCGCCGCGAGAACCTGCCGCCGGGCGGCTACTACAACATATCGCGCGAGTGCTGGAGCGTGTACACCGAGGTGCTGGCGAACGAGTACGGAAACGCGGCGCTCTTCGGGCAGGTGCATCAGCTCACCGTCGACGCGTACGCGGCGCAGCATGCGGGCGGGCCGCATCCGGACAAGTCGGTCGACGTCCACCTCGTCGGCCTGTATCTGGTGATCGAGAAGAACGTGAAGCCCACAGATGTGCCGCCGCGATTGCAGCGCATGGTCGAGCGCACCGAGGCATGGCCGCACTTCGAACCGCCGAATGTCGACTGGACGATCAACGTGTCTGATGTCGCGCTGGCCGAGGATCACGCGGCGAAAGTGCGTGAGTGGAGTGCGGCGGTGTGGCAGGCGTGGGCGCCTCGGCATGCGGCGATCGCCGAGCTGGCGCTACGCACTGAGGCGTAGCGCCAGCATTCTAGCGAGGATTTACTGCTTCGCGCCGAGGTTGGCGGCGAGGTAAGTCGGGTCGTTCGTGCCGTTGTCGTTCAGCGTCGCGTACGCGCCGATGATCCCGCCGTTCGTCGGCGTGATGCGGATCAGCGCGGCGGTTGGGCCGTCGCCGAGGCCGCGGGCGTGGAAGATGTCGTTGAGCTGCATGCCGCCGGCGGTCGGGATCGTCACGCTGAACGTATCGATCGTCTTGCCGCCGTTGTCGATGATCTCGATGCGCACATTCGTCGTCACCGTCGTCACCGGGAATGCCGCGAGCTCCACGATGCCGATGTTCGTGCGGAAGCCGGGCCCGCCGACGACGCCGAGGATTTCCAGCGTGTCGCCTGCGCCGGCCGTTTGGAAGTTGTTCAGCGGCGGCATGAGGAAGCCGTACGTACCGCCGTCCGCGCCGATCGTGTACGTCCGCGACGTCACGCGCACGCTGCCTTGATCGCTTTGCGACTGGTAACGCAGGCGCGCGGTTCCGGTACGGCCGAACGCGGTGGAGAGCACGTCGCGGATGACGCGCGCCTCGTTCGGCAGCAGCGTCAGCGTCAGCGTCATCACCTCGGTCGTATCCCATATCTTCGCCTGCAGCGTCACGGAACGCGGCTGGGTGGCGGGGTTGTAGAGATAGAGATCGCTACGGAAACGCGAGTTGTTCGCGCCGTCGATGTGTCCGATCACGGGAATCGTGCGCACGACGGGCGACGGAAGGTCGGGCGAGAACGCGGTCGGATCGTTCGTCCGATTGTCGATGGCGATGACCGTGGCGATCGTCTCGCCGCGCTCCGGCTTGATGAGCAACGCGCCGGTGTCGTTGGGAAAGAGACCGAGGTCGGTGGCGATGCTGTTGCGCTGGTCCTGCCCGCCGACCGGCGCGCGGAACACGACGCCGGCGGAGCCCATCGCGCCGGACTGGCCGGCCGCCGTAGCTACGGCCGTCGTGCCACGGAACGACGTGTCGGTGAGGATGAGATTCGTGCGGAAGTTGGTGCCGAGGAAAGCGCCCGCGAACGAGACGGGGAAACGCGGGCTCGCGGCGGAGTAGAGATCGATGCCGTTCATGCCGAAGCCGTACGAGCCGTTCGCGGTCTTGTTGTACGTGCGGCTCGTGACGTTGATGCCGGCGTCGGGCTGGAACTGGAACGCGCCGCCGCCCTGCTCCACGCCGAACAGCGTTTTGAGCGCATCAGGAATCACCCGGATCTCATGCGGCGCGAGCACGAGCACCTGCTGCCGCGACTCCTGCGTCAGCGCCTCTTCGCCGTTCGCGATGTAGCGCACGAGCACGCCCTGTTGCGTGTCGAGCGGGTTGTAGACGATGACGTCGCTCATCCAGTTGCTGCCGTACGCGCCGGGCGTGCGGCCGATGCCGGGGAGGATGAGCTGCTGGCGCAGCGAGCCGCGGACGACGCCCCATTCCTGGATGACGTCACCGCCGCCGCCGACCGGCACGGACGGCGAGATGATGACACCGCCCCCGCCGTTGAAGGTCGCACCGGAGTCGAACACGAACGGGTCGCCGCTCTCGATGCGATCGACGTCGAGGTGCACGAAGCCTTTGTTGGCCTGCTCATTCATGAACAGTTCGTCGTACGCGTTCGGCGGCGGCTGGCCCGGACGCCAAACGGCGAGCGCCGGATCCTTGAACAAACGTTGATCGGGCTGGAGGCGCGGGCGATGCACCTGGATGAGCAGGCTCTCGCCGGAAGCCGCCGCGTGCAGCGCCTCGACTTGCGGCGCCGTGATGTCTTCCCACTGCTTCACGAGGCCCGCGCTCGAGGTGTGCTTCGAAAGCACGGTCGGCTTCGACGTGCCGCGCGTGAGGATCCACGCGCCGTTGTAGTCGGAGGTCGGGATGGCGAACGCGCCCAGCTCGTCGTTGTTGTAAGCCGCGCGCGCGAGCTCGGTCGTCACACCGGCGTGCACGAAGCTGATCGTGACCTGGCCGTTCGAGCGGTTCTCGAGATAGACATCGCCGGCGTTCGTGATCCAGCCTTCCTGGATGCCGTTCGTGTCGGCGTTGCCGAGCGAGATGCGGTTGCCGGCCATGTCGACGATGCCGTACGCGCCGCCGATGCGGTACAGCATGCGGCTGCCGGTGGAGTCGGTGCCGAGGAGGCGGACGACGTTCGCGTTGGCGACGTCGTTCTTCGCGATCAGCACCTTCGCCGAAGCATCCGCCTCCACCGCCCAAATCCCCTCGGAGCCGAGGTTCACGACGAACGGATTTGCGTTGTTGCCGATGCGCACGCTCGTGTAGCGCCCGCGCGCGATCGGCCCGCCGACGTCTTCCGTCGGGCTGATGAGGTCGAACCATTGGGGGCTGATGTCCGGCAGGAGCACGCGCTTCCACGTCGAGCCGCCGTCCATCGAGAGGAGAAAGAGCCACTGGTTCTGCGGGTTCTTTCCCTCGAAGTTGAAGTTCGTGCGGATGAGGATCGAGAGCGAGCCGCTGGTCTCCCGCGCCGCGGCGATGGTGAAGCCCGCCTGCTGATCGTTCGGAGGGAAGACGACCTTCGGCTCTTCGAGGCCGCGCGAGTCATAGACGACGACCTGGCCGGCCAGCGAGCCGTAGGGGAGCGGCGGAGAGATGATGGGGATGAAGCCGCCGATGGTCTGCCCTTCGATGAGCACGAAGTGGCGGTTGAGGCGGGCCTGCTGGGCGGGAAACGACGCGCGGTCGCTGTACGGCGAGTAGGACAGGACGCGCGCGCTCGCCGTCGCCGCCAGGCCGGCGACTACCGCGCACGCCGCGAGAAAACGGCACTTCGCGAACATGATTCTTCCTCCGTTGTGCCTTGGTACGGAGGGCGCGCGAAAAACGTGGGGGCGCATCGCATCCGCCCCCACGCCGTGCGTTGTAGCTACTTCACTTTGGCCATCGCGTCCGAGATGGTCTTCTTCTGCTCGTCCGTCGTGGCGAGCGCGAGCGCCTTGTTGTAGGCCTCCAGCGCCGCCTTCTTGTCGCCCTTCGCCGCGTAAGCGTCGCCGAGGTTGTCCCAGGCGTTCATCGAGCGCGGGTTCTGCGACGTGTTGCGCTTCGCGATGTCGAGCGCTTCGTCCACTTTCTTCTGTCCGAGGAGGCTCGTGCCGTAGGAGTTGAGATCACCTTCGTTGGCAATGCCGAGCGCCTGAGCGCGGAGAGCTTCGGCCTGTTTCGCATCGCCCTGTTTCTCGACGATGGCCGCCTTCGTGCGGAGGTTCTGGAAAGTCGGCTGCATGCGGATCGACTCGTTGGCCCAGCCGAGCGCTTCGTTCAGATCGCCGCCGCTGCGCAGCGACCAGGCGGCGGCGGAGTTCCAGCCTTGCCAGCTGAAACGCGGACGTCCGCGCAGCTGGTCGCGCAGGTTCGCCGAGACCGTTTTTGCGACGTCGACGTCGATCTTGAACGGCACGCGTAGCTTCTCCCAACGCAGCGCAGCGACGGTCGAGCGATCGGTAGGGTCGTCGAACGTGAAGGTGAGGCGCTCGGTGGCGTCGTTCGTCGTCTGGGGCGTGACCGTCACGCGCAACGCGTCTTCCTTCTGGTCGTAGCTGTAGCTGCCCCATGCGTGGCTCTGTTTGCTGAAGATCACCGTCCACGACGTCGCCGTCGGGAGCATGTGCAGGCCGTAGGTGCCGGCCGGCAGCGGCTGGCCTTCGACGGAGACCGCGTCGGAGAACGTGATGGTCGTGTTCTCGTTCGCGCCCGCGCGCCAGACTTCGTTCAGGGGGACGAGATCGCCCCACACCTTGCGGCCGTTCACGGCCGGGCGGTGATAGTCGATCTTCATGTCGGTGAGGCCGATGGTCTGGGAGACCGAGGCGGCGGGGCTGACTTCCGGCAGCGTCAATGGGATCTGGCCGAAGGCCGCCGTCGCCGCGGCGAGCGATGCGAGCAGCAGGATTTTCCTCATCATGGTTTTTCCTCCGATCGCGGATTGTATTTTTGCCGGCCGCGGCGGATGTTTCACCGCCGTAACAAAGCGCGGGCGGCTCGTTTGCCGCTGGCCAACGCTCCGGCGACGGTGCCGGTCTGCTCGCTGCTCGTCGCCTCGCCGGCGAAGAAGAGCGTGTTGCGGATCGGCTTCGCCAACGCGTCGTGCGCGCCGATGCCGCCTACGCCCGCGTACGAATACGCGCCGCGGCTGTAAGGATCGGCCTGCCAGTCGTGGCCGTGCGCGGCGACGAGCAACGCGTCGAGCTTCTTTCGCGGGACGTCGAACGTCTCGCTCATCGCGTCGAGGCCGCGGTCGACGCGGGTGTCGCTCCGTTCCGCGAGCAGCGAGTCGGCGGCGTGACCGCCGGCCCACGCGGTGAGGATCGGCGCGCGCGCCGGCGCCGCGGTCCACCACGTCGGCACGAAGCGGTTCGTGGTGTGGATGAAGTTCTGATCGTCTCTCCAGAAGCGTTCGCGGAAGTGATAGACGATCTTCACGACGTGGCCGATCTCGAGCTTCGCGACCGCCGCCTCTTTCTCGGGCAACGCCGGCTCGAACGCGATCGCCCCTTCCTGATCGCGCGGCGCTTTCCAGACGCCGATCGGGATGGTGATCACCGCCGCCTTGGCCCGGATCGTCTCCTTCGTCGTGGTCGCCGTGACGTCGCCTTCCTTCCAGCGAATCGTGCGCACGGCTTCGCCGAGGCGGAGGTCGACGCGCTCCGGATCGAGGCCGGCGCGGAGCCAGTCGAAGACGCCGGTGTAGCCGCGGCCGAGGCGGAATTGCTTCGGCGCTTCCTGCTCTTCGTCGGCTTCACCCGCGACGGCGAGCGCGCTCATCCGGTCCGCGTGCGCGGCGTGATAGCCCTCGACGAAGTTGATCGCCATCTCCCGCTGCCGCTCGGTGAGATTGCGCCGGGAACGGAGGAAGTGGGCGAAAGAGACGTCGCGCCGCTTGTTGATGCGTTTGAGGATGCCGTCGAGCTGGTCCCAGAAGTTGCGCAACGGCTGGAGCTCGCCGTCGCGGGCCCACCAGTGATCGTCCGGCAGGCGATAGACGAGGAGGCCGGCGGCGTCGACGATCGCGAACGTTTCGTCCGGCTCGCCGTGGATGAACTCCGCGCCGAGCTCGATGGGGACGGGGAGGGTGGGGAGGTGGAGGGTGTGGGCGCGCCCGCCGACGCGGGAGCGGGCTTCGATCAGGCAGACGCGTTTGCCCGCGCCCGAAAGGTCCCGCGCGGCCGCCAGCCCCGCCGCTCCCGCCCCGATGACCACGACGTCGTATCGCATGCGGGCATTATGCGGGCCCCGTGCCGCTGCTCCGCGTCGCCGGAAGCATGGCCGCCGGGCGAGGACGCCCGTCGGCTCGCGGGCGGGACGCCCGCTCACCCGCGCTGCGAGATCAATCCCACGTTGTCGTAGCCGGCGGCGCGGCAGGCGTCGAGCACATCTACGACCGAGCCGTACGGAACCTTCTTGTCGCCGCGGACGGAGATCGAGCGCTTCGGATAGAGCTCGTGGAGGCGGCGCATCTCGGTGGCGACCTGCTCGCCGCGCACGGCGAGCGTCTCGATGTAGACCGAGCCGTCGTCTTTCACCGTCACCATCATGGTCGACTTCGCGTCGTCGACCGGCTCGCCGGTCTGCGTCTTCGGCAGATCGACCGGGCCGTTGACCATCGCCGGCAAGGTGACCATGAAGATGATGAGAAGCACGAGGCAGACATCAACCAGCGGCGTGACGTTGATTTCGGCTTGCATGAGGGTGAGACACCACGGTTCGCACTCGCGAAACTGAAAATGTAGGGCCGGCTCTCCAGCCGGCCCAGCGTTGATATTGGGCCGGCTGGAGAGCCGGCCCTACATTTTTACGTTCCTCACCGCATCGCTTCCACGCCCGCCAACTCGCGCTGGATCGTCGAGTTCTCCGGATCCAACGACTGCGCGAGCTTGTACGCCGCCGCGGCATCGTCCCAACGGCGGCGCAGCGCGAGATAGCGCCCGCGCATCAGCAGCGCACCCCGGTAAGCCGGCAGCACCTCGGTCAGCGCGGGATCATCGTCCTCGTATGCGTCGGTTCCGTCGGCGATGCCGTGCAGGTCGACGTTCAACGGTCCCGGATCCGCGCCGCCCCACTCGACGAGCAATCCGTGCGGAACGATCGGGTACTTCATCCCGACCGCACGCAGCACCGGGACGTAGACCTTTTCTTTCCCGGCGACGAGCTCCGTCGAGGCGTAGACCGGCGCGCCGGACGCGAGCCGCGTCTCGATCATCGCCTGCACGAGGCTTGCGACGAGCGCGAACATCTGCGGCTTCAGCGTCTCGTCCGATTCCCACTTCTCCAGCACCGGGCGGTACGCGTCGAGCTGCGGCTTCACGGCGCGCATGAAGTCGGGATGCCGCCGTTCGAGCTGCGCGACGTACCACGGCCGATTGAGCATCCCGCTCTCGACGACGATCGCGTCCGGCCGCAGGTGCTCGACTTCCTGGAAGTACATCAGCGGCGCGTACAGCTGCCAGTCGCCGGTGAGCAGCAGCGCATTCGGACGCATCTGCCGCAGCGCGTTTTCGGCGTACAGCTTCGGCACGACGAAGCCGCTGCGGTTGCGTTGCGGATACGCGACGATCAACCCCAGCGCCGGCACGATCAGCAGGCCCCACGCGTACCGCGCCGGCACGAGCGACGCGGCGCCATGAGCGGCGGCGAGGATCAGCACGAGGATGGCCGGCAAGAGGTACGCGTCGCGATCGTTGACGATCGGATAGAACGAAGACCAGGCGAAGTTCGCCGCGGCGATCAGTACGACGAAGAAGAACAGCGGCTTCTCCGCGCGCCACAGGGCGATGAGTCCCCACGCGGCGAGGATCAACGCGAGCGGCGCCCAGCCCGGTCCCAGATCGCGGCCCAGGGTGGTGAGGATGGTGTCGAACTGGCCGGAGGTGGACTTCAGATAGCCGCGATACTGCTTGCCGGTGACGTGATCGACGAAGCGCGCGAGCGAGTCGGGATCACCCCAGTTCAGCGGCGGATTGTGCGACGCTGCGAGCGGCAGATACGCGTACACCGCGAGCGCTCCGATCGCGAGCAGCGCGCAAATCAGCACCGTCTTTTTCTCCGCACGCCACGCAATCGCGGCGATGCCGACGATGCAGAGCCCGACGGTGACGTGATGCACGCACAGGCCGAGGCCGAACACGAAGGCGGCGATGTACAGCAACCGATCGCGCCGCGTGTGGAACCACTGGATGACGAGCGCGAACACGCTCACGAGCAGGAACGTATTCAGCGCATAAACCTCGGCCACCGTGGCGTAGTTCCAGAGCGTCCGCGAGAACGCGAGGAGCAAGCCGGCGAAGACCGCGACGGCGACGCGCGAGCCGCGCAGCAGCGCGCCCGCAGCGAAGACCATCGCGCCGGCGGCGAGCGCGGCGAAGAACGCCGAGCCGAGGTTCACGCGCCAGGCGACGTTGCCGATCGGCAGGAGCGTGAAGAGATGCGTCACGAGGACGTACAGCGGAAAGCCGGGCGGATGGGCGTTGCCGAGGGACCACGCGGCGACGGTGAGCTCGCCGCTGTCGGTGAGGCCGACCGTCGGCGCGAGCGTCGCGATGTACACGCCGAACGCGACGACGAAAACGGCAACGGCGGCGACGAGGAGGGTGCGCATCGGCGGGCGGAAATTAGCATACGATGCCGTGGCGTGCTGAAACTCATCAGCTACCTCGCTCCCTCGATTCCCAACGACTTCTTCTCCCTCGTCGCGCACCGCATCGAAGCCGCGACCGGCGTCCCGACCGTGGTCGCGTTCGAGACGCGCATCTCCGGCCCGCTCGAAGGCGACGACGATCCGTTCGCCGACGGCCGCGCCGACATCGGCTTCATCTGCTCGCCATCGTTCCCCGTGCTGCGTCGCCATTCGTTGATCGAACTGCTGCCGCTGCCCGTCCCGCTCGACGCGCGCGCCGAGGGACGGCCGGTCTATTTCGCGGACGTCGTCGTGCGCGCCGCATCTCCGTTCCGCACGTTCGACGATCTGCGCGGCAAGCGGTGGGGCTTCAACGACCGCAATTCGAAGAGCGGCTGGTTCTCGATGCTCGAACGCGCCGGCAGCGAAGACTTCTTCGCCCGTCTCCTCCACTCCGGCTCCCACCTCGGGTCCCTCGAGCTGGTCCTCAGCGGCGTGATCGACGCCGCGGCGATCGACTCGAACGCTCTGCTGCTGCGCCAACGTCTCGACCCGTCTCTCCGCGAGCAACTGCGCGTGGTCGAGACGTGGGGACCGTTCCCTATCCAGCCTGTGATCGTCCGCAAGGACGTTGCGATGAAGGAGCAAATCGCCGATGCGTTGCTGGCGATGCACGAGACGGATGGCGCGGCGCTCGCGGAGCTCGGCTTCGCGGGCTTTGCCGTAGGGAGCGAAGAGAGCTACCTCTAACCTGTCATGAAAGAAGCGACCTGCGGCCTGTCATCCTGAGCCGCGAAGACGGCGAAGGATCTCCTGATGCGGGCGATCAGCGTCCGAGCCGGGAGATCCTTCGCCCTCTTCGGGGCTCAGGATGACACGGGCTCTCCTAGAGCGACGGTCCCAACTGCAACGCAGCGAAGCCCGTCGCGTGCGAAACGTCATCCATCACGCCCACCGAAACGCCCTCGGTCTTTGCGTCGACGGTGACGTCGAGCTTGAGCGTGATCTCTTTGCGCCTCTCCAGCGACGCCGCCGGAAACCGCTAGCGTGTCATGAAAGAAGCGACCTGCGGCCTGTCATCCTGAGCCGCGAAGACGGCGAAGGATCTGCTGATGCGGGCGATCAGCGTCCGAGCTGGGAGATCCTTCGCCCTCTTCGGGGCTCAGGATGACACGAGCTCTCAGAGCGACGGTTCCAATCGCAACGCGGCGAATCCCGTCGCGTGCGAAACGTCATCCATCACGCCCACCGAAACGCCCTCGGTCTTTGCGTCGACGGTGACGTCGAGCTTGAGCGTGATCTCCTTGCGCCTCTCCAGCGACGCCGCCGGAAACCGCAGCTCGTGCACGTTCGTCTTCACCTCGGAAACCGCGCCGTCGCTGCGCAGGAACGCGGTGTAGCTCTGGAAGCGGCCGCGGAGATCGGTGCCATCCGGGAGAAGCGTGAGGGCGCTCGTCGGGATCCGTACTTCGACCGGCACGACGAGATGTTCTTCGGGCGCCACCTTCGCCTCGCCGCCGGTCTTGATGTGGATGTTCAGGTCGTTGCGCGCGATCGGGTAGAAGAGGTTCGCCGCGACCGCGTCCTTCATCTCCGAGGTTGTCGAGCGTTCGACGAATGCCTGGCGCGTGCGCACCTGCAATCCGCGTTTGTTCTTGAGGCGGACCTGCACGGAACGGATGGTGTCCTGCTTCGCGCCCGTCGCGCGGTAGCCGATGGAGTAGTAGGAAGAGAGGTCGTTGCCGATCGTGTCGAAGGCGAGCGCGAAGTTGTTCGAGGCGACGAGCGCGGCGCCGCCGGTCTGCGCGGCGATGGTGCGCAGCGTCTGGAGGTGCTCGTCGCGGCTCGTCATCGGACGCGACGGGTTGTTGTACTCGAGCCCGAGGTTTTCGGCGGAGATGGTTTCCATGTCGCCGGAGAGGCCGGCGGCGTCGATCGGATAGAACGTGACGCCGGTGCTGTTCGCCGTCTCGGACATGATGTTCGTCAACGACGGCTCGGCGTAGGCGCTGCCCTCGCGCATGGCGTTGTAGTTGCCGCCGTTCGTGAAGCGCTCTTTGACGCCGTCGATGAAGTCGAAGATGGGCTGCGCGGCGCGATCGGAGAGCGATTCGGTGACGACGACGAACACCTTGCGCCCTTCCAGGCCGCGCATGGAGCTCATGACGCTCTTCATCGCCGCGACTTTGCCCCGCTGCTCGTGCATGACTTTCGCGGCGTAGAGGCGGGCTTGTTCGATGGCGACTTCGATGGGCGGCGTCTGGCCGAGCATGCTGTAGTCGAGGACCATGTCCGAGATCGCGCGCTCGGCGAGCTTGCGGTCCTGGACGTAGAGCGTGCCGTTCGCCCGCTCGTTCTTCATCGCCTCGATCGTGGCGAGGATGGCCTCGACGTCGCCCGTGAACGGGACGCCGATGTCCAGTGGCGGATTCCAGGCGACGATCATGACTTCGTCGCCCGGCCGGACCGTCTGGCGGATGAAGGTCTTCATCGCCTCGAAGACTTTGTTGCGCGTGAAGATGCGCAGCGAGGCGTTGTCGAGAAAGACGACGATCTTGCGCGGCCGCACGTCCTGCTGCTGTTGCTGGTTTTGCGGTTGCGGCTCGCTTTTCGGCGCCTGCGCGTCCCCCGCCTTCGCTCCGCCCGTCATCTCCGCGAAGTTGGTGATTTCCTGCCGGTTGCCGTTCTCGAAGACCTCGAAGTCGTCTTTCGTGAGCCCCCGCGCCGGCCGCCCGCTGCCATCCGTGACGATGGCGTCGACGTTGATGATGCGCACCTCGATGGTTTCGGAGAAGAAGGGGTCGGACGGCCGCTCCTGCGCGGCAAGGCCGACGGCGAGGACCAGGGGGAGCAGGATGCGGCGCATGAGAGAGATTGTACGGGAAGGGGGAGGCGCGTCAGCAGGGATGCTTCGTGGCGATGAGCGCCGCAAGGAAGGGCGGGGCCGGGTCAGCAACACGAAAAGATCAAGACATTTCTTGAACGCATTGAACGGGCGCCAGTCTCTTGCTTTATCGTGCTGATGCTTGTCGTCTCGTGACAGGAGCGGACTATCGAACGTGTAAGGACGAAGGACTGGATTTCGTGCCTTTGACAAATGAAGAGGTCATCAGGATGACTGGTGAAGTCCTAACAAGCAGCCGACGTTGAACGCAAAGCTCGAGCGCGTAAACGATCGCGAGGAGGCGCTAGTGAGTGCTTACGTCATTCGTAGTTACGTTGAGCGGTGCCACAGTGGCTGTCCAACCACGGCGAAATTCACCGAGTGGAGCTGCACATGCGTAGAGGTGGACATTCGCAACGACAGAGGAACCTGCGCGAACTGCAGAGATTTTTCGAGTCGACGTCATCATTGCGGACGGTCAGGGCGTCCTGGCGGGCATCGCTAGGGATCGAGCCGCGCTGTTCGAAATCCCGCGCTTTCTAACCTACCGCCCCAGCGCCTCTGCCATCACCCGCGCGAAGGCTTCCGCGGGGTCGTCGCCCACGCGGTACTCGCCGGCGAGTTGGTAGTGGAAAACAGGGCGGCCGTTCTTCGTCACGATCGCGTTTGCGATGCGGCGTTTGCGGCCGCGGCCGAGGTGCTCGAGCTTGGCGAAGAAGTCGATGCGGACGTCGGCGGAGTCGTCGATCGTGACGTGCTCGCGGAGCAGGTTCTCGAGGCGGGCGGTCAGCATCGGGTTTCCGCGGCCGCGTACGGCGATCCGGGAAGTTCCGCGGAGGGCGGACTGCGCCTGGGCGAGGAGCGTCTCGTTGTCGTCCGAGTCGCCGCCTTCCACGTAAGCGCGGATCCGCGCGGGCTCCTCGGGCTCGGCTTCGGGTTCGTCGGCAGTCTCCTCGACCGTTTCCGTGCGCGGCTGCTGCACCACGCGCGGAGGTGGAGGCGCGACAGTCGCCGTGACGGGCGGGGGATTCTGGCGCACGGCGCCGACGGCCGTCGTGGAGAGCGTCGGGTCGGAGGACGTGGGGGTGATGGTCGGAGTCGTGTCGGTCACGACGTCGATCGCAGTCTGAGACGGGGGCTGCGAGGACTGCGTCGTCACCGCGGCCGTCGTCGGTGCGGTGGTCGTCGCGTTCGACGCGACCTGCTGCGTCGGCTGCGAGTTTCGCCACCAGAAGAACGCGAGCACGCCGGCGATGGCGAAGACCACGAAGATCGCCGCAAGCACGGGCAGCGCCGAACTGCGTTTCTGCGGCCGCGCGTAAGGATCGATCACCGTCTGCTGACCGAGAATCGGCGCGGGCTGCGGCGTCGGGGCGGGCGGCGGCGGGGGAGGAGGCTGCGCGGGTGGCGGCAGCGGCGCGGGCGGCGGCGTATACAACGGCTGCGCTCCCGCGGCTTCCTCGCGGCGTTTCTGCCATGCCGGCGGGATCGTGTACTCGAAGGCCTTCGTGTCCGAGATCGGCGGCGGCACGTCGGCCGGCAGCGGCGTGCGCACGGTCGGTTCCGCGGGCGGCAGATCGTCGCGGTCGGTCGTGCGGAACAGCGTCCCGCGCGCGCCGGGCTTCAGGCGGATCGTCTCGTCCAGGAACGCCGCGGACGGCGTCGCATTCGCGAGCGACTTCTCCACCTCGACCAACGCCGCCGCGAACTCTCGCGCCGTCGCAAACCGTTTGTTGCGATCGCGTTCCAGCGCCCGTTTCAGCACGTCTTGCAACGCCTGGCCGCCGGGAAGGTCGGGCGCGAGATCGATCGGTTTGAACTGCGTCTCCCGCGCGTGCAGGATGATGTACTCGTGCGGCGATGTCGCCTCGAACGGCGGCCGTCCGGCGAGCATCTCGTAAAGCACGATCGCCAGCGAATAGAGGTCGGCCCGGCCGTCGATCTTCTCGCCCTGTTCCAGAAATCCCACATGCTCCGGCGACGAGTAGCGGAACTTGCCGAGGAACATGCCGGTACGCGTTGCCTCTTCGTTCGGCTCGTCCGACTTGGCGACGCCGAGGTCGATGATCTTGACGTGCTCGCCGCCTTGCTCGTCGCGCGTCACCATGATGTTCTCGGGGCTGATGTCGCGGTGGACGATGCCGGCGCGATGGATCGCGTCGAGTCCGTAGAGCGCCTCGATGGTGATGCGCACCGCCTCGCGCGGAGGCAGCGTCCCGTGCGCGCGTTGCCGCTGCGCGACGTTCTCGCCGTCGATGAACTCCCACACCATGTACATCGAGCCGTCGGGGAGCGCGGAGAAGTCGTGGAGGGTGGCGACGTTCGGGTGCTGCACGCGTGTCGCCACGCGGGCCTCGCGCAGGAAGCGGTCGTGGGCCTCGCGGCTGTCCGAGATCTGGGCTCGGATCACTTTGATCACGCGGAGCGAGCCGAGATACTTGTGCCGGACCTTGTAAACCTCGCCCATCCCGCCCGCGCCGAGGCGCTCCAGGATCTCGTATTTCCCATCGACCGGCTCTTCGGTGTAGCGGCGGAGGAAATCTGTGACCGGCTCCCCGCAGTTGGGACAAGCCTTGAAGCTTTTCTCGATCTCCGCGTGACAGCGGACACAATGAAAGGCCATTCGGTTCCGTACATGATACGCGTACAACCTGGAGGATGCCCCCGATGAGACGTTTCCTTTCCCTGGCCGCCGTCGTCGCGATCGCCGCGACCGCGTCGGCTACCACCATGCGCCGCTACTCGCTCGAGGAAGTGCGCGACCACGCCGAGGCGGTGTTCGTCGGAAAGGTCGTCTCTTCGACGGTGCGGCCGGTCATGAACGGCCAGCTCGTCGCCACCGACTACTCGATCGAAGTCAGCGACGTTCTCTCCGGCGAAGTCCCGGCCATCACCACCGTCACCTTCCTCGGCGGCAAAGACGCGCACTACGACGTCGCCATCCCCGGCTCGCCGGCGCTCGAGGCGGGCCGCAGCTATCTCTTCTTCCGCACGAAACAGCCGAACAACACGACCGTCGGCTGGGGCCAGGGCCTCTACCGCATCGAGAAGGTGAAGACGGCCGGCGCCGAACAGACGGTGCTGATCTCCGGCGACGGCGAGCTTTTGCGGATGTCGCACGGGACGCTGGTGCGCGGTGAGGCCGTGACGGTTCGCGACGGCGCGCTCGTGAAGATCGCGAGCAGCGACTCGCAAGCCGGCGATGCCCGCGACACGAATGGCGTCGCGTTCAATGCTGACGGCACGCCGGCGCGCCGCGTGGGGCCGGCTACGGCCGTTGCGGCGGAGGCGCCGGGAACGGCGGCGACGCTGGAAGACGTCCGCATCTTCGTCCGGAGCCGCCAATGAAAAAACTCCTCTTCGTTCTTCTGATCGCCGGCTCCGCGTTCGCGCAACGCACCGAGAGCTGCACGTGCGGCATTCCGGGCCAGGTGCCGACGCCGTGGGAAATCCGCCACGTCGATCCGGTCGCGCAACAGGCGGCGGTCAATGCGTTCAACACCTGGAATCTCTACGCCGACATCCTGGCGCCCCAGGTCGGATCTTCGGTCACCTACGACCTCGGCAACGGCCACAACGAGATCCTCTTCCGCGACTTCTCCACCGTTCCGGGCCTCGACCCGAGCACGGTCGGCTTCGCGCCTTCGCTCCCGAACGGCGCGTTCGGCAACTTCAATCAGTGCCCGGTGCCGTTCGGCACGAGCTGCGGCGTGTTCAGCGAGGCAGACGTCTGGCTGAGCGCCGACATCGACTGGCATGTGACGCGGCCCAACGTCGACGATCCGCGCGACGCCGCGTACTACTACTCCACGGCGATCCACGAGATCGGGCACACGCTGGGGATGCATCACAACTTCAAGAACCTCTCGACGATGAATTACTACCAGGACTACGCCGGACAGTTCGTGTCCCGCGCGGACGTTCTGGCGCTGCGCCGGCAGTTCCCCAGCCGGGCGAAAAGCGTCTCCGACCTGGCGACGTATCCGTTCCGTTATGACGAGACGGTGCAGACCGGATCGTTCGGCAACAACGCGCTGAAGCCGGCGACGTTCAGCCCGACGCAGGTCTCGGCCGGCGGCAGCATCACGATCAAGAACTGGACGATCGAGAACCTCGGCACCGCCGCCGTCACGTCGGCGCGTCTGCGCTTCTTCCTCTCGACGGATGCGAACATCACGACGAGCGACATCTACATCGGCGGCTTCAAGTGGGAGCCGCTGACATCGTGGTCCGACGATCCGGACGGCACGGCCTTCCAGATTCCCGCCGGCACTCCCGCCGGCCAGTACTACCTCGGCGCCATCGTCGGCTCCGGCGACAACCTCGCGCTGGACGGCATCACGTACAACAACTCGTGGTATCTGCCGACGAAGCTGACCGTAGGCGGCTCGCCGTCTGCGGTCTGCACGCCGACCGCGAACCGCGTCTGCCTCAACAGCAATCGCTATGCGGTCGAGCTGAAGTACCGCACGCCGGACGGCGCGCAGAACAGCGCGACGGCGATCAAGTACACGGAGAACTCCGCGCTGTACTGGTTCAGCGGCCCGGACAACATCGAGATGGTCGTGAAGGTGCTCAATGCGTGCGGCCTGAACAGCCACTACTGGGTTTACGGCGCGGCCGCGACCGATTTGCAGTTCGATCTGACCGTGACGGATACGAAGAGCGGCAAGGTGAAGACTTACTCGCACGCGGCGGGAACGCCGGCCGGCGCGATCACCGACCAGGCGACGTTCGACACATGTCCATGACGGCGTCGTAGTAACGCTGCGGCTCGACGGCGGGGATCTCGCAGTGCCCCGCCGTCTCGCTCACCAAGAGCTTCTTCGGCACGGTCAAGCCGTCGTACAAGCGCATGCCGAGGTCGAAGGGGATCACGGCGTCGCGCTTGCCGTGCATCACCAGCACGGGCTTCTTCGCTTCGTTCAG
>JAFAVZ010000166.1 GCA_019242175.1 Acidobacteriota bacterium | reverse complement strand
CTGCGCGGCTGCGAGATTCTCGCGCAAATGTCCGAGGGACGACGTGCCGGGGATCAGGAGGATGTTCGGCGACCGGTGGAGCAGCCACGCGAGGGCGACCTGCATCGGCGTGGCGCCGAGCCGTTGCGCGACGTTCGACAACGTCTCCGACTGCAACGGCGTGAAGCCGCCGAGGGGGAAGAAGGGGACGTAGGCGATGCCTTGGCGGTTCAGGTCCTCGAGGAACGCGTCGTCCTCGCGATGGGCGAGGTTGTATTGGTTCTGCACGCACACGACGTTGGTGATCGTCTGCGCCTCCGCCACCTGCGCGGCGGTCACATTGCTCAAGCCGATGTGGCGGATCAGCCCCTCGCGCTGCATGTCGGCGAGCACTGACACCTTCTCGGCGATCGAGCCCTCTTCGGGGCCATGGCCGGAGCCCATCACGCGGTAGTTCACGACGTCCAGCGCGTCGAGGCCGAGGTTGCGCAGATTGTCTTGCACGCCCGCGCGCAACTCATCCGCGGAGTTGGCGAGCTGCCACGACTTGTCCGCCGGCCGGCGCGCGCCGAGCTTCGTCACGATCACCAGGTTCGCGGGGTACGGATGCAGCGCCTGGCGGATGATCTGGTTCGTCACGTGCGGCCCGTAATAGTCAGACGTATCAATGTGATCCACGCCCGCCGCCACGGCTTCCCGCAGCACGGCCACGGCCTGCTCCAGATCTTTGGGCGGCCCGTACACGCCGGGTCCGGCCAGCTGCATCGCGCCGTAGCCGATGCGGTTCACCGAGAGAGAGGTTCCGGGGAAAGAAAACCGGCCGCCGAGATTCGCTTCATTCATGTTCGTAGCTCCCATTCGGGGCGAAGCATAGCGAGACAGGTTACAAAAGTCGAATCGTGAAACTTGTAACGAAAGTGCGATCCACCCGGAATCCTGCGATACTGAACGCCCCATTCCCCAAAAGCACGAGCCGCTCCTCCTCCGTTCGTCGAGGGCCGGACTCTGCTCGCGGGCCCAAAGGAGTCAAAGATGAGAACGAAACTGTTGAGTGTTGCACTTTTGACGGCCACGCTCTGCGCGGCCCCGGCGTTCGCCCAGGCGACGCGTACCTGGGTCTCCGGCGTCGGTGACGATGCCAATCCCTGCAGCCGCACCGCTCCCTGCAAGACGTTCGCGGGCGCGATCAGCAAGACCGCCGCGGGCGGCGAGATCGACACCCTCGATCCGGGTGGGTTCGGCGCCGTCACCATCACCAAGTCCATCACGATCGATGGAACGTTCGGGAACGGCTCGATCCTCGCCTCCGGAGTCAGCGGCGTCATCATCAACGCCCTCTCTACCGACACGGTGATCCTGCGCGGCCTGTCGATCAACGGCGCCGGCTCCACCCTCGGCACGAACGGAATCAACGTGCTCGCCGCCAAGTCGGTCGAGGTCACCAACTGCATCATCCAGAATTTCTCGACTACCGGCATTTCGCTGAACACGACCGGGAGCGTGAATGCCCGGATCACCGACACGAAGATCATCAACGTCACGGGCACGGGCGTCGGCGTGCTGATCGGCAACTCTGGCGGCAATAAGAACCGGGTCACGCTGAACCAGGTCCAGATTTCCAGCGGCGGCGGCGACGGAATCAAGACCCTCGTCGGCGGCCGCTTCGCGGTGGCCAACTCTCTGATCGCCAACAACGGCGGCGCCGGAATTCACACCACTGGAAGCTCCGTCAACGGCGTGGTGGAGAAGACCCAGATCGTCTACAACGATACCGGTTTGAACGCAGAAGCGGGCACGACCATCCGCGTCTCCGAGTCTGTAGTGTCGAACAGCACGAACGCCGGCATCTACCTGAACGGCGGCTCGATCTATTCTTTCGGCAACAACCGCGTGGCCGGCAACGGCACCAACGACGGTCCGTTCACTCTCCCGAACATCAATCAGCAGTAACTGTCTCCGCTTCCGAAACGTAGGGCCGGCTCTCCAGCCGGCCCTTTTGTTTTCGAGGCGCGCATCTCCCCGTCGTGGCCGAGCCGGCCGTAGACTGCGCTCATGCGCAGAATGCGAGAGAGAGCCATCCTGACGGCGAAGAGCACCTGGATCCTCACCAAAGCCGCAGCTTCCTCGTGGGTCGACGACTTCGCACAAAGCATGGGCGCGGCGTTGGCGTACTACACGATGTTCTCCATCGCGCCTTTCCTGTTGATCGTCATTTCCCTCGCCGGCCTGATCTTCGGCGAGGAGGCTGCGCGCGGAGAGATCGCGACGCAACTGCGAGGCTTGATGGGGCGGGAAGGGGCGGAGGCAGTCCAGAAACTGCTCGAAAGCGCCAGCCAGCCGGCCCGGAGCGTGACCGCCACGGTCATCGGCATCGTCCTCGTTCTGATCGGCGCGACCTCCGTCTTCGCAGAGCTGCAGGATGCGCTGGACCGCATCTGGCGCGCTCCGAAGCGATACAAGACCGGAATCCGGAGTCTGCTCCGCTCGCGGCTGTTGTCGTTCGGCACGATCGCCGGAATCAGTTTCCTGCTGATGGTCTCCCTGGTGGTGAGCGCGGCCCTGGCAGCCTTCGGAAGAATATGGGGACCGCGTTTCGCCGACTGGCAGACCACGGTCGCCGTGATCAACTTCCTGGTCAGCTTCGCGCTCACCACGACGGTCTTCGCGATGATCTACAAGATCATGCCCCGGGTGAAAGTAGCCTGGGCGGACGTATGGATCGGCGCGACCGTGACGGCGCTGCTCTTCACGGTAGGGAAGTCGCTCATCGGCTTGTATATCGGCAAGAGCGGTGTGACCTCGGGATTCGGCGCGGCCGGATCGCTGGTCGTGTCGATGCTTTGGGTCTACTACTCCGCACAGATCTTTCTCCTCGGCGCGGAGTTCACCTGGGCCTATGCCCTGACTTTCGGCTCTCGGCGGGAGAAGGCCCTTCCCGCCGCGGCGCCGCCGGTGCCGAGCCGGGCTGCCGGAAGCGCCCCCGATGAGAACATGGTGGAAGCGAAACATGCGGCGCTCGTGGCTCCCCGCCGTCCGGAGGAAGGGTCGTCGTAGCCTGCGCCGGACGCGGCGAGCCAGATCGGAAACTCTGTCCCGCTCTCTCGCGTAAGTTCCGTTCGTGAGACTGCTCGCCAGGTTTGCGCTCCTCCCTCTGTTCGTCATTCTCGCGACGGCGGCTCGGGGCGCGGAGCCCAGCATCCGCCGTCTCGACGGCTCGCGGATCTCGATCGGCGCCGCATCGCGGCTGGCGCAGGAAGCTCTGGCGGCGCAAGGCGTCACCGGCGCGCAGATCGCGGTGGTGAACGAGGGCAAACTGGTCTGGAGCGAAGCGTTCGGGCTGCGCACGCTCGAGCCGCGCCAGCCGATGCAGCGCACGACGGCCACCTGGGCCGCGTCGATCACGAAGGGCGTGTTCGCCGCGTATGTGATGCTGCTTGCGGAGCGGGGAGAGCTCGATCTCGATCTTCCGGTTGCCAGGCAGCTCCCCAAGCCGCTCGATCAGTACGAGCCTTATCGCGACACCGCCTCAGCTCTCGTCCAGGATCCCCGCTGGGCGCAGGTCACGCCGCGGATGCTTCTCTCTCACACCGCCGGCTTGCTCAACTTCCCCTCGCTCGAGCCCGACAAGAAGCTGCACATCCACACGAGACCCGGCACGGCGTACCACTACTCCGGCGCCGGCTTCAATCTGCTGCAGTTCGTCATCGAAGAAAAGAAGGGACGCACCCTCGACGTGTTGATGCAGGAGGCGATCTTCACCCCGCTCGGGATGTCCCGTACGGGGATGATCTTCCGCAAGGAGTTTGAAGACGACATCGCCGATCGATTCGGAGCGGACGGGAAGTTCCTCGCGGCGACGCGCCGCTTCCCCGCGCGTGGTGCCGGTTCGATGACGACCACCGCCGAGGATCTGGCGCGCTTCGTCTCCGCGCTGTTCGCGGGATCGATCCTGAAGCCGGCGTCGTGCCGGGAGATGCTCGCCCCTCGCATTTCCATCCGCAGCCTTCACCAGTTTCCGCTCGGTCCGGAAGAACCGGAAGGCCTCGAGGCCCGCAACGTCGGCCTCGCCTACGGTCTCGGCTGGGGCCTGCTGACGCGCACGAAGTACGGGCCGGCATTCTTCAAGGAAGGGCACGGCGACGGTGCCCAAACCTACATGATCTGCTTCGAGCGCCACCGCACCTGCATGATCGTTCTCACGAACAGCGACAACGGTGAGCTGGCGTTCCGCCCCCTCCTCGAAGGAATCCTCGGCAACACCGTCACGCCGTGGGAGTGGGAAGGCTTCACTCCCCAGTTCATCGAGCAGGCTCGCAAGAACGGCAACTGATGGTCAGGGGAGTGTGTCGTCGGCAGAAGCGGGTTCTGCCGACGACGTCGAATCACGCTTTGGTGCGGTCGTACTCGTACGCGTGCCGGATGTAATCACGGTCGCGGTCGTAGTCCGTTCCGTAGTCCTGGCGAAGATCCGTCTCGAGGTCGTTCGACCACGCCGGATGCTTGTCGCCGTAGTGCTGGCGCGCCGCATGTCCGAAACGGAAAGACGCCTCGTGCTTCTCGAAGTCGGACCGCACGCCGGTCGTCGCTTCTCTCACGGTGTCGCCTGCATCCTGATCGAGGTCGCGAGCGGTCTTCGATCCGAAATCGTGCTTGGTCTGCTCCCAATCCTTCCGAAAAGCATCTTTGACGTTGTTCCACGACGTGTCTTTGTCGTCGCCATACCAGGTCGGTCGATTCATGAGTGCTCCTTTCGTCGACCAAAAGAGCAACGGTCGCGCCATCGAGAGGCCGATCCCCGCGCTCACGGAATCGCGATGCGATTCGTGACGTGCTTCACTCCCGATACGCCGCGCGCGGCGTTCTCCGCGGCGGCGCGTGCCGAAGCATTTGCCGCGACGCCGCTCAACGTCACGACGCCGTCTTTCGCGCGCACTTCGAGCGGTTTCCCGGCGTCGCCCAACTTCGCCGCGATCGCCTTACGCACCGCGTTCGCGGTTCGCGTCGACGGAAACCACGCCGGCGCCCCCGCGTGCCACGGCAGGCTTCGTCACCGTCGGCGGCGCGGTGCGCGCGATGTTCGCAAGAATGATGTCCCGGCCGGAAAAGGGAGCCGGTGCGACCCGGCTCCCTGCGCGCTCTAGAAGTAGAACGACGGCGTGAGGACCGACACTTCGGTGATCTTGTCGACCGGCAGGCCGTTCTTCGACGCCGCGCGGCGGATGGCGTCCGGGCTCGGCGCGTCGTAGACGCAATACGTGCGCTTCTTGTCGTCGCTCACGTAGCTGTGCACCCAGTTCACCCCCTCGGCGGCATTGACCTCGCCCACCTGTTTCGCGGTCTGCGCCCCCTCGGCGGTGATGGGGATGTGCAGTCCGTCCGGGAACGTGCGTTCGATCATGTAACGGGCCATTTCGTTGTGCTCTCCTTTCCCGGGCAAGATCGGTCGCGCCGGGCGTTCGCACATCGGGAGAAACTCCCTATCTTTCGGTCGACGCTTCCCCATTACGGAACGCGCGCGCGGCGTCGCGGCGGCTCTTCACGCCGAGCTTGGCCAGGATCGAGGAGACGTGATGATCGACCGTCTTCGGCGAGAGGAAGAGCTGCGCGGCGATGTCGGAGTTGCGCAAGCCGCCCGCGACCAACTCGAGGATCTCGGTCTCGCGCTCGGTGAGCCCCGCGAAATTCGCACGCGTCGTTTCGCGCGGACCGCGGACTCCGAGCGAGCGAAGCTTGCGGCGGACGAGGTCGAGGAGGAGCGCGTCGCCGAGACGCTGGAGAATGGCGGTAGCGCGCCGGAGCGCGTCGACGTCGTCCGTCTGTGCCAGTGCGAACGCTTCTTCGTAAGGCCGGCCCGCTGATGCGAACGCATCCGCCGCTTCGAGGAATCGGCCGGCGATGAACAGCGCGTAGGGCTCGGGGATGCCGGATGGCGGCGAGTCGAACGTCATCCACATCGCCAGCTCGCCGCGCGCCCACGGCTCATCGAGAGGCTCCGATTGCGCGAAGGCGTCCGCGACTTCTTCCGCCGCGCGCTTCGAGTCTCCGCGCAACCACATCGCCTCCGCCCTCGCAGCAACGACCGGCGCGATGCGTTGAAACTCTTCGGTGCGGCGCGCGAGCTCGTACGCTTCGTCGAGCAACGGCATCGCATGCGGATCGCCGCGTCGTAGGCGAATGCGGCCGACCACCGCTGCCGCGGGAATCCGCGCAATCGACGCGCCGTGCGCCAGGACGGCTTCCGCATCTTCGAGCGCGTCGTCCCACTCGCCGCGCTCCAGCCGCAACCGCGCGCGCCAAGCGCGCATGTAGTACACCCAGGAGTCGAGATCGCGATCGCGGCACCACGCGATCCCTTCGTCGAGCCAGCGTGCCGAGGCGGCGTAATCGCATCGCCGCACGTTCGCCGAGGCGAGGTTCGTGTAGGCGCGGGCGACGTGCTCCTGCAGACCGCGATCGAGCGCGATGCGCAGGCTGCGCTCCACCGGCTCGTCGTCATCCAGCGCCGCGCCGACGTTGTTCAGCGCGTGCGCCAGCACTTCCTGATCGCCGAGCGACTCGGCGAGCGCGATCGCGCGTTCGCCCCACGCGATCGCGTCCTCCCGCTCCTGCGCCAGCATGTGCAGCTGCGCCTTGTTGCTGTACGCCATCGCCAGCTCCGCGCTTGGCGGCAGGCGTTCCAGGATCGCGATCGCGCGCGTCGCGCAGTCGCGTGCGTCGGCGTTGCGGCCGAGGAACCAGAGGAGACGCGATTGCCAACGGAGGTTGTCGCCTTCCCGCAGCGTCTCGCCGAGCGCGCGCCAGATCGCGAGCACTTCGAGGCGACGCTCCAGCGCCTCTCCGACGTTTTCGGTGAGGTAGCACTCGTAGGAGAGCGCGTCGAGCAGCATCGCTCGCTGCGCGTCGCTCGCTTCGCCGGAGTACTGCAACGCGGTTCGATAGTGCGCCGCCGACTCGCGATGCGCACTCGCCCGCGCTGCTTCCACGGCGGCGAGCGGCGCGTAGTGCAGGATGGCCGCGGCGTCGCGCGCGCCGGCCGCGTGATGCGCGAGCCGCGCGAACGATTTCTCGTGACTGTCGATGAGGCGATCGAGGATGCGTCGATGCATCGGCATGCGCCGCGCGTCTGAGAGCGAGCTTTCGATCGCGCGCCGCGCCAGCTCGTGACGAAAGACGAGCGAAGCGTTCTCGACATGCACGATGCCGCTGCGCGCGGCGGCTTCGGCGTCATCGACCGCAGCGTCGAGCAATCGCAATTCCGCGCGGCCCGGAACGAGGGAAGCCAGCTCGATGAGCCGCCGCGCTTCGGCCGTCAGACTCGCGGCGCGCGCGAGCACCGCATCGCGCACCGTGTGCGGCACTCGTTCCGCCCTCGCCGCCGCCAGCACCTCGGTCACATAGAACGGATTGCCCGACGTGAGCTCGTGCAATCCGGCGCTGCGATCGCCCGCGAGCTCGCGCACCGCATCGGCGGACAACGGCTTGAGCCGGATGCGTCGCAGCGCGGAGCCGAGATCGCCGAGGAGGGTGATGAGGGGATGGTCCGGCCCGATCTCGTCGTCGCGATGGCTGATGACGAGCAGCACGCCGGCGCCGGCCAGGCGGCGGCCGAGGTACTTGAGGAGGTCGAGCGTGGCGCGGTCGGCCCAGTGAACGTCTTCGACGACGAGCACCGTCGGCTCTCGCCGCAACGCCGCCAGCACCTCGGGGAACAAGCGCTCGCGCGGCAGGTCGACGTCGATGCCGAGTTGCGATTCGATGTCGTACAACGGTCCGAGAGGACGCGGCGTGAAGAGAGCCTCGCATCCCGATTCGAGAACGCGCAGCCGCTCCCTTGCGCCGCGCGCAAACGCCTGGAGCACGGAGCTCTTGCCGATGCCCGCCTCGCCGACGACCGCGAAGACCGCACCCCGCCCGCCCTGCGCCTCGAGGCTTGCGCGCTCGAGATCCGCAAGCGGCGCATCGCGTTCGAGGAGGGTGGGCATGAAGCGGATTCTCGCATGTGCTTGGCGCACGAACTGCTATGCCCGCTAATTCGCCGATGCGATCTGCCCTCGCGCCTCGCCGTCTTCCGCGCGCCTTCGGTGCGGTCGTCATCCTCATTGCGCTCGCCGAAGCGCGTTGCGCACAGGAAGCGCAGAAGCCGGCGCCGTCGAAGAAGCCGACGCCGGAGGTGACGAACACCGGCCCGGTGCCGAAGCCGATGGAGACGAAAGAGGCGAAGCCGCCGCAGTCGGAGCCGGTCGCGCGCGACCTCGACGCGATCACCGCCGACGGCACGCTGCCGGTCATCTTCACGTTCAACTCCACCGGCTACTTCGTCTACCGCGGCGAGACGATGGGCTACGAATACGAGCTCCTCAGCCTCTTTGCGAAGGAGTCGCATCTGCGACTGCGGCCGGTCGTCGTCCGCGACAGCAAGCTGCTCTTCGAGAAGCTCAATCGCGGCGAGGGTGACATCGTCGCGGCGCAGCTGGCGGCGACGACGAATCAGAGCGAAGTGCTGGAGACCGTCGGCCTTTATGCGACATCGCCGGTCGTGGTGCAACGCAATGACGACGCAAATCCGACTGCCGGCGCGACACCGACCGTCGCCAAAGCGATCGCGCGTGCGGCGCCGAAGACCGCGACGGAGACGACGCAGGTGCGCGCGCGTCTCGTCTCCACGCCCGCCGAATTGGCCGGTCAAACCGTGCACGTGCCGCGCTCCTCGCCGTATCGCACCCGCCTTCTCGAGCTGAACGACGAGCTGAATCACGACATCGAAGTCGTGGAAGTCGACGAGTCGAGCGACCGATTGATTCGCGAGCTGGCCGGCGGCGAGATCGACTACACCGTCGCCGCGGAGAACATGGCCGCGCTCAAGAGCGGCGAGTTCCGCAATCTCGTCATCCGCCCCGCGATCGGTCCGCCACAGCCGATCGTCTGGGCCGTGCGCCGCACGTCGCCGAAATTGCAGAACGCGCTCAATCAATGGATCGCGGCGAAGAAGAAAGCGGGCCTGCTGGCGGTCCTCTATCGAAAGTATTTTCTCGATCGCCGCGGATTCCAGAGGCGGGGAGCGAGCCAGTTTCTGTCGGCAGAAACGGGTGTGCTCTCGCCGTTCGACGCGTGGTTCCGGCAGTACGCGTCGGTCCCCGGTTGGGACTGGCGCCTCATCGCCGCGCAGGCGTTTCAGGAGTCGCGCTTCAACCCGGCCGCCGTTTCGTGGGCCGGCGCGCGCGGGCTGATGCAGATCATGCCGGCGACGGCCAGGCAGATGAAGGTGAATCCCGCGAATCCGGAGCAGAGCATCGCCGCGGCGTGCCGTTATCTCTGGCAGCTCGATTCGCAGTGGAAGGCGGACGTGCCGAACGAGAGCGAGCGAATTCGTTTCATCCTCGCCTCCTACAACGTAGGCCTCGGTCACGTGCAGGACGCCGTCCGCCTGGCGAAGTCACACGGCGACAATCCACAGCGCTGGTCCGACGTCGCCTACTGGCTGATCCGCAAGTCGACGCGCGCCGTCTACAACGATCCCGTCGTGAAGCACGGCTTCGCGCGCGGCACCGAGCCGGTGACGTACGTCGACGAGATCATGGGCCGTTGGGAGAATTACCGCGAGTTCGTGCCGGCGGAGACGACGGTGCCGGGCCCGGTCCCTGTGCCTGCGGAATCAACGTCCGCACCCTGACTCCGTCGATCGCCGCGCAAGCGCTTTGGGCGATATTTTAGGAAGAATCCGTATCGTTCAGGCGGTGTGCGAGATCGGTACGGATCCTTCGCTTCGCTCAGGATGACACCCGTGAAGGCGTTGTCAGCGTAGCGGTGTCATTCTGGGCCGCGTAGACGGCGAAGAATCTCCTGATGCGAGCGACGAGCGCCCATGCCGGGAGACCTTCGCAGTCTTCGCTGCTCAGGATGAAGCCGCTGGCTAAGGCGCATTACCGCGTCGGCCAGTCGAACGTCAGCGACGCCCAGAAGCTCTGCCAATCGGTGTCACCGCCTGCCGGCGCGGCGATCATCTGGACGGACTGAATCAGCCAGACGCCGGCGCGTGGCAGCGCAAGAGCGAATGTCCCGTTTGCATCGCTGCGCGTCTGCAGACGGATGCGCGGATCGTCGCGAAGCATCGCGACGACGAGCGCATTCGCAAGCGGCGCCCGGTCGAAGAGCAGCCGTGCGCGGAACGGCGAGACGCCTTCCGCGGGATCGCGGCTCGGCACGATCTCGTAGCGCAGGCCGAGGGGTTGCGCCGCCGCGAGCGAAGGCCGGCCGCCGCCGAGAATCGCCTTCGCGCAACGGACGAACATTTCCCGCCCCTGCCGCCCGTGCTCGCGCCGCCGCGCGCGGACCTCGATCACCGATTCCAGGCCTTGCTGGCGCAGATACTCTTCGAACTGCGCGGCAGGCATGACCACAGGCACCGGCCGGCTGACGTACGCGACGACGGAGGTCATGCGCGCGTCGGCGCGGAAGAAGCCGGCCGGATCGCCGTTCTCGCTGCCCGGCACGTCATCGATCCGATTGCCCTGGCGCACGAGGAAGCGCTCCAGGAGATACGCGGAGCGCGGCACCGGATCGCCGGCGAAATTCTGTCCGACCCGCAGCCCGACCGAGACCGTTTCGCCCGGCGATGGGTGAAACGTCGAAGGCTCGAGCCAGAAGTCGTGCCCGTACGCCGCACCGGCGAAGAAGAGTGCCAGGGCCGTCGCGGCGCCGCGCCTCATGCGAGCCGGCGGCGCAACGCCGCCCGTTTTCCCAGCCGATAGAACAACCAGCTCCAGAGAACGACGACCGCGACGACAATGAGGAGCAGCCAGATGCCGACGCGCCCGAAGCTGACCGGGCCCGGCGCCTCGGCCGACTCGGGCCACGGCGCGGCTTCGTATGGGAAGTCGGCCAGAAACGGCTTGTCATTCACGACGGCGCGCGGCCAGCCGCCTTCGATGTACGACAGCTCCTGCAGATCGCAATCGCCGTACTTGCAGGTCTCGGCCACGATGTCGTCCGTCAGTTGCCGCCCATTCGGAAAGCCGGGCGGGAAACGCGTCGAGAAAACCATCACGTCCGGAGCCAGATCGTAAGGCCGGATCTGCAACAGCATGTGGAAGACGTTGTAGAGCGGCATCGTCAGCTTGTATTTCTTGAGGAAGGCCACCGGCTTCTGTTGCTTTTGCATCATGGCCAGAATCGCCTTCATGTGCTCGCTCGGCGGCAGCGTATTGAGGAAATTGAACCGGCCGAGCTGCGTGCGATTCGATCGGCCGACGTGGTCGATCTGCTTACCGTTCTTCGACGTCACGCCCCATAAGAGCCATTCCTGTTTGCCCGCCGGAAATGCCGACTGCGGAATGCTCATCACGACGGAGATGACGTTCTTCTTGAAGAAGCGGGGAAAGATGAACGGATCGTCGCGAAGGCCGCTCCACCAGCGGATGCCGTCCGCATTCACGCCGAGGCCGGAGACCGATTTGTCGCGGATCGATGCATCGTCATTGAGGCGGATCCTGATCGTGACGTCGGGGCGGATCCCCTCCGGACTCGTCACCTTGCCTCCGTAGCGCAGCCGGTTCTGGTCGTCGAACGTGATGGCGCTGTGCGTATCCATGTAGACGACGTACTCATACGGCGTCAGAGGAAACGGCGTTCCCTTCGTCGTCGCGCGGCGAACGTTGAGAATCGCGACGTACTGATCGCCTCGAGGGAAGAAGAACAGCCCGGTGATGTTCGCTTCCGGATCGCTGAGGAAAATCGGATCCGCGTGATCCGAGGCTTGTGCGACCGGAACGAGGAGACCGACGAGAACGACGAGCAACACTGCGACGCGCATGAAACGCTCCTCCGGCATCGATGGGGGGCTGATACAGAGGAGTGTCATTTCGGGATTCTTTCCCTACCACGGATGTGTCCGTCAGTGTCCCCTCGCTCGCTGTGATGCGCGTCTCATCCGGCTCGCGAAATCTGCCGAATACTGGCGCTCATGGCCCGAGCCCTCATCGCCCTGCTCGCCGTTCTCCTGTCACTGCCGGTCGTTGCCGCGACGCGTTACGACATCAGCAGCGCGCCGTTGCAGGACGTTTATGTCGATTCGGCGAACGGCCGGGACAGCAACTCCGGCGCGTCGCGTTCCGATGCGCTGCGCACGCTGACCGAGGCTTGGAATCGGATTCCGCAGGGGGTGGCGCTGACGAAGGGCTATCGCATCCTGATGATGGCCGGCCGTCACGACGAGTCGACATTGCCGAATTACCTGGAGTCGCGATACGGCACCGCCGCGGCGCCGATCATCATCCAATCGGCGGACGCATCGCGCAGCGCGCGCCTCGCCGGCGATCTCAACATCTTCGACGTCCGCCATCTCTATCTGATCGGTCTCGACATGCGGCCGGATCCTCCCGGCGACGTCGTGCATTGCGAGCGCTGCGAGCATTTCCTCATCCGCGACTCGAACCTCGACGGCGGCGATCGCCAGGCGCACGACATGGTGAAGATCAACCAGTCGCAGAACGTCTACATCGAGGATTCCACATTGAGCGGCGCGGACGACAACACGATCGATTTCGTGGCCGTGCAATACGGACACGTCGTCGGCAATCGCATCTCCAATGCGCAGGACTGGTGCATGTACGCGAAAGGCGGCTCTGCGTACCTGACCGTCGAAGGGAACGAGATCTTCGATTGTGGAACGGGCGGCTTCACGGCCGGACAAGGCACGGGCCTGCAGTTCATGACGCCGCCGTGGATTCATTACGAGGCGTACGACATCAAGGCGATCAACAACGTCATTCACGACACAGAAGGCGCCGGCCTCGGCGTCAACGGCGGCTACGACATCCTCCTGGCGTACAACACGCTCTATCGCGTCGGGACGCGCAGCCACATGCTCGAGGTGACATATGGCGCGCGCAGTTGCGATGGCGTTCCGGGCGACGAAGGCCGCGAGCGTTGCCAGCAATCTCTCAACCTCGGCGGCTGGGGGACGACCGTCGTCGACGACGGCTCGAATTACGTGCGCATCCCGAATCGCAATGTGCTCGTCTTCAACAACCTGCTCTACAACCCGGCCGGCTTCGTCAGTCCCCAGATCTTTTCGATCGCCGGACCCTTTGGAAGCGCCACCTCCGATACGAACCTGCAGATTCGCGGCAATGTGATCTTCAATGGCGGCGAATCGATCGGCGTCGGGGACGACAGCGGTTGCGCGCCTTCGAACCCGACGTGCAACGAAGCGCAAATCGTCGCCGACAATACGATCAATTCGTTCGTGCCCGAAGTCGACGTCGATCTGCGGCCGCGTGCGGGCAGCAATCTCCTCACCGCGCGAACGTTCGCAATCCCCGATTTCTCGTGGAGCGATGCGCCGCAACCGCCGCTCGCGCCCACGGGACGTTTGGAGAATCGCGTGACGACCGATCGGGACGGGACAGTACGCGCGCAGGCCTCGGTGCCGGGAGCTTACGCGACCGGCGCTGCCGCTCCGTCGCGCCGGCGGCGCAGCGCGCCTCACTAGCGCGAGAGGGCGCGACCCGAAGATCGCGCCCTCCCGGCGTTGGAGCTACGAACCGCAGTTCGACGTCGTCACACCGGTGACGGTGACGTTCGATGCGAGCGACGTGCTGATGCAGGGATTGAGGAAGTCGCCGACGATCGTGCCTCCGGTCACGGTGATCGGTCCGGCCGGCGCTCCGTCGGTGTTGCTGAACGAGAGGTAGCCCTTCCGGACGTCGATGTTGGTGAGCTTGATACCGGCGGCTCCGGCCGTGACGTTGTTCATCGTGATGCCGCCGTTCAGCGCCGACGCCGGCGTCGCCGTCATCTTGGCCGTGTTCGCTGCGTTCGGCATCGTGAGATTCGAGACGCCGAGGAGGTCCACCGGCTTGCCGGTCGCGGTCGTCACCGTCACCTTGCCGTTGAGCGCCACGTTCGACATCAGCTTGATGAACAGGCCGACGGTCGTGCTGGTGCGCGTGATCGTGATGTCGCTGTCGATCGTGAACGTGCCGAGCGGCATCCACGCCGGATTCGAGATCGTGATCGGGAAGAGATAGCCGACGTTGTTCGCGATCGTGATCGGCGATGCCGCGTCGACGGTGGCGGTGATCGTGCCGACCGTCGTGCTGTCGAAGTCGGAGAAGAGAATCGAAGACGACGAGGTGTCCGTCGAGGTGAGGCGGATCGGCGTATTGATCACGCTGATCGTCCCCCCATTCATCCCAAACCCCTCGGAGATCGTGAGGTCGGAGTTCTTCACCGTGATGCTGCTCCCGACCTGCGGGATGGCGAATCCCTGGCCGTTCACGGAGATGATGTCGTCGAAGAGGTAGTCGCCCGGCGTCGACGTCCACGAAGCGTTGGAGAACAGGATCCAGCTCGCCGTCCGCTCCGCGGCGCGCGTGAAGCGCAGGTGTTTGACGGAGCCGCCGCCGTAGCCCTTGAAGAACGGACTTTGCGTGATCACGATGCCGCCGCCGGACGTGAACGTCGGATCCGGCATGTGTAGCGTGGGGATCGTGCCGGTCGAGTAGTCCGGCAGCGCCGGCAGCGTGCCGACGGTGAGCGCGGCCTGGGAGATGCCGAGGCTGGCGAGGGTCAGGCCGGCGGTGCCTTGGCCGTAGACCTTGTCGCCGGCGCGGATGGCGAGCTGCGTCGTGGCGCCGGTCGTTCCCATGCTGTAGGTGCCCGACTTGATGATGTAGGTCGCGGGCGGCGCGGCGGACGTCGTGAAGCCGGACGGCAGCGACTTGCCCGGAACGTCGAGCGTGTAGAGGCCGGGGCTCGTCGCCGCGGCGGCGTCGCTGAAGAAAACCAATGGCCCGATGAAGCTGACGTTCGCCGTGCGCTCCGCGCTGCAGTTGCCAATCGAGTCGCAGACGCGCCACTTGAAGGACTGCGGCTGGATCGCGCCGCCGGCGTACGCCAGCGTGCCCGAACGGAACGTGAACGAGCCGTCCGCGGCGACGTCGACCCGCGCGTTCGCCGGCTTGGAGGTGATCAGGACGGAGAGCGGGAGGTCGGGATCGCTCGCGCCGTTGAGGAGGTTGTAGCTCGATTCCGCCGCAACCGCGCCGACGGTGATCGGGATGTTCGCGTACGCGTCGAACGCGATGCTGCCGCCCGGAACGGTCGGGCCGCCGGTGCCGATGGTGATCGTGAACGACGAGGCGGCCGAGGTGTCGACGCCGCCGTTGGCGGTGCCGCCGCTGTCGCGCACCGTCACGGAGAACGTCGCGCTGCCGCTCTCGTTGACCGCGGTGGTGAACGTCAGCGTGCCGGTCGCGGAGATCGAGGGCGCGGCGCCGCCATTCGCGCTGTCGAACAGAGTGGCGGAGCCGCCCGTCTGCACGACGGTGTACGTGAACGGCGTCTGGCCTGTCTCGCTCGGACCGGCGGTGGTCACGGCGAAGTTCGCGATGGAGCGCGGGCCGCCGTTCTCGCCGCCGGTGACGGAAGGCGAGGGGATGGAAAGCGTGGGCGCGTCGTTGACGCCGGTGATGGTGAGCGTGAACGTCTGCGGATCGGAGGTGTTCACGCCACCGCCCGCGGTGCCGCCGTTGTCGACGGCGCGGACCGTGACGGTCGTGCTGCCGAACTGGTTCGCCGCGGGCACGAACGTGAGCGTGCCGCTCGCGTCGACGGTGGGCTGCGTGGAGAAGAGCGAAGGCGTGCTCGCCGTCACCGTGAAGGAAACGGTCTGGCTGCTCTCGGAGGCGGAGCCCGGCGAAATGGCCGTGGCCCAGCCGGGGTACGTTGCCGGCCCGGAATCTTCGAGCACCGTGATGTCCGAGCCCTTCACGAACGACGGCGGCGTATTCACGTTGCCGGCGTTGATCGTGAACGTCTGGATGGCGCTCTGGTTGACGCCGCCGTTCGCCGTGCCGCCGCTGTCGGCGAGACGGACGTCGATGACCGCCAGGCCGGTGGTGCCGTTGAGCGTGAACGTGAGCGTGCCGTTCGAGGCCAGCGCCGGCGTGCCGGTGAAGATGCTCGAGCCGGAGCGGACGGTGACCGAGAATGTCAACGTCTGGGCCGATTCGTCGGAGGGGCCGGCGCTGATGCCCGTGGCCCAGCCGGCGACCGTCTGCAGACCGGAGGTGCCGCTGGCGTAGGCGAGGTCCGCGCCCTTCGTGAACGACGGCGCATCGTTGACGGCGGTGACGGTGATCGTGGCCGTCTTCGTCGTGGTATCCACGCCGCCGTTGGCCGTGCCGCCGTTGTCGACCGCCTTCACGGTGAGCGTCGAGGAGCCGACGGCGTTCGGCGCGAGCGTGTACGTCAGGCGATTGTTCGAGACGATCGTCGGCGCCACGGAGAAGAGCGACGGGTTCGTGTAGCTGTCGATCGACATCGTGACCGTCTGCGAGCCTTCGTTCGCGCCGGCGCTGATGCTCGTCACCCAGTTGGCGACCGACTGCGGCGCGGCGTCTTCGTTCACGGTGATGTTGCTGACGTTGAACGACGGCGCCTTGTTGATGACCACCGCCGTGATGCGGATGACCAGCTCGATCGCATCGGATGCGTCGACGCCGCCGTTGTCGATGCCGCCGTCATCGACGATGCGCACCCACGCGCGCACCGTGCCGGTCGTGCTGCCCGGACGGAACCGCAACGTGCCGGTCGAGTCGATGTCCAGGCCGGTCGTGGAGGCGATGCCCGCGTCGACGTCGACGAACGGCTGGAGCAGGTTGCCGCCGAGGTAGATGTCGGTCTCGAAGTGGACGTGCTGGGAGGTCTCGTCCGTGGCCGTGACCGGTCCGCGGAGGATGTTCGTGGCGAACGGAACGGCCAGCAGGCCGGCGTTCTGGGCGCCGGAGACGTCGACGGTCAGCGCGGTGAAGGACGGCGCGTCGTTCACCGGCAGGACGGTGAGCGTCACCGTGGCCGGCGCCGATTCGAGCCCGGCGTCGTCGATCAATTTGTAGGTGAAGGTCGCGACGCCATTGAAGTCCGCGGGCGGCTCGTAGGTGAACGAGCCGTCCTGCATCAGAGCGAGCGTCAGCGTGCCGCACGTTCCGCTCGCGTAGCCGGCACAATCCGGACCGCTGACGAGCTGCACGAGGCTGATGTTGTCGTTCGCATCGGAGTCGTTCGCCAACAGTCCCGGCGCCGGCTCCGTGACCGTCTGGTCTTCGCGCAAGGTGAACGCGTCGTTGCCCGCGACCGGCGGCGCATTCAACGTGATCGTGACCGTGGCGACGTTGGAGAAGGCCAGGCCGTCGCTCGCGCGGTAGGTGAACGTCACCGATGTTGCCGCTGGCGATGCAGCCTTCGTGTACGTGAAGCTCCCGTTGGACTGCAGAGACAGCGTCCCTTCGCTGGGCGGGGTGACGACCGCCGCGGTGAGGCCGGCGCTGTCGATGTCGGAATCGTTCGCCAGCACGCCGGGCGCGTTGACGGTGAGCGGGCTGCCGTCCGTCGGATAGGCGAACGCGTCGTCGGCGGCGACCGGCGCGTCGTTGATTGGGTTGATGGTGATCGTGAACGTGTGCGCGCTCGACGTGTTCACGTTCGGCGCGACGTTGGAGCCGCTGTCGGTGAGCACGACGCTGAACGTCGCGGTGCCGTACGCGTTCGGTGCGGCCGTGTAGGTGAGCGTGCCGTTGGCGGCGATGGCCGGCGCGGAGGTGAACGTCAGCGTGGGATCGGCGGCGGTCTGCGTGACGGTGAACGTCAGCGTCTGGCCGCTCTCGTCGGCGGGGCCGGCGCTGATCGCGGTGGCGAAGCTGGGGATCGTCTGCGTTCCGGCGTCTTCGTTCGAGCTCGTCGACGTCGGGATCGTGAACGACGGCGCGTCGTTGACCGCGTTCACTGTGATCGTGAAGGTCTGCGCAGCCGAGGCATTCACGTTCGGCGCGACGTTGGAGCCGCTGTCGGTGAGCACTACGCTGAACGTCGCCGTGCCCGACGTGTTCGGCGCGGCCGTGTAGATGAGCGTGCCGTCGGCGGCGATCGTTGGCGCCGAGGTGAAGGCGAGCGCGCCGGTGGTGCCGGTCGGTGTGACGGTGAACGTCAGCGTCTGGCCGGTCTCGTTCGGTCCGGCGGAGATCGCCGTCGCGAACGCGTTCACGGACTGCGGGCCGCCGTCTTCCTGCGACATCGTCGATGCCGGGATCGTGAACGACGGCGGGTCGTTGATCGGATTGATCGTGATCGTGAACGTGTGCGTGCTCGACGCGTTGACGTTCGGCGCGGTGTTCGAGCCGTCATCCGTCAGCACGACACTGAACGTCGCCGTGCCGTAGGCGTTCGGCGCGGCGGTGTAGGTGAGCGTGCCGTCGGCGGCGATCGCGGGCGCTACGGTGAACGTGAGCGTCGGATCGGCGGCGGTCTGTGTGACGGTGAACGTCAGCGTCTGGCCGCTCTCGTCGGCGGGGCCGGCGCTGATCGCGGTGGCGAAGCTGGGGATCGTCTGCGTTCCGGCGTCTTCGTTCGAGCTCGTCGACGTCGGGATCGTGAACGACGGCGCGTCG
>JAFAVZ010000145.1 GCA_019242175.1 Acidobacteriota bacterium | reverse complement strand
GCGGCGATCAGCGCATCGTTGCGTTGCGCGGCGATCGGCACGAGCTCGCGAACGGAGCGGAGATCGCGGGCGAGCGCGTCATCCGCCTGGCGGACATCGTGCTGCACGGCGGCGATGTCGGAAGACACGTCGCGGCGCAGAGTGTCGATGTCGCGGCGCAGATCGGAGAGGAGATCGAGGAGGGTGACGTTATAGTTCTTTTGCCGTTCGAGCTCGGGCTCCGAGGCTCGTCCGACGAGGCGGCGAAAGAGCGCCACGAACCACTCGTGGCGCCCTTTGCGCGGACGGTATCGCCGGTCGTTTTCCCATACCTCACGCCAGGCATCGGCGCCGGCGGGCGGACCATCGACGAACCGGTCGGCCACCGTTTACTCGCTGTCTTCTTCTTCGGATTCGGTGTCGGCTTCCGTTTCGGCTTCGGGTGCCGCGGCGGGAGCGGCGGCCGGAGCCGACGTCTGCGCGTACGCGTTCTTTTCGCCGCCGATGGCAACGACCTCGACCTGGATGTGCGCCGTCACTTCTCGGTGCAGGCGCACGTCGATGTCGTGCACGCCGACGTTCTTGATTGCGTGATCGAGCTCGATGCGACGCTTGTCCACTTCGATGCCCTTCGCGGCGAGCGCGTCGGCGATCTCGTTGGCGGTGACGGAGCCGAAGAGGTGGCCCTGCTCGCCGACCCGCTTCTGGATCGTGAGCTTGGTGCCCTTCATGGAGTCCGCGGCCTTCTGGGCCACGGTCTTCTCGGCCTGGGCCAGCTGGGCCCACTTCTTCTTCTCCTGCTCGATGCCCTTCATGTTGCCGGGCGTCGCTTCACGAGCGAAGTTCTTGGGAATCAGGAAGTTACGGGCGTAACCGTCCTTGACGGTCACGACGTCGCCCCGCGAGCCGAGGCCGCGGATCTCGTCAGTCAGAATGACCTTCATGGGAGTCGTCCTTTCGATTGATGTGTCGGAAATCAAAGAATGAGTCGAACAGGCCGGCGACGCTCAGCGGCAGGATCGCGACGCTGAGCAGGATCAGGAATCCCATGAACAGGAAGCTGACCGCAACGCCGAAGAGACTCATGCCTGTGGAGGCGAGCACGGAGCGGAAGATCGCGAGGCCCTGCAGGAAGTACAGGAACGTCACGACCGCCAGCACGTTCGCCGTGACCGAGAGGAGCCTTCCGCTCGCCAACGGCGTGAGACCGCCGAGGACGAAGGCGAAGAGGACCCAGTCGGGAAGGGAAAGGTTGCGGAAGAGATACGTGCTGCTGCGTTCGATGCCGTTGCGGCGGTCGAGACGGGCGAACATCATCAGGCTGAGGACGAACGCCACGATCATCGGCATGAGGACGAACGCCGGGAGGCAGAGAGCTGCCACGTCCGACATCTTGTCCATCATCTGTGCGTACTGCGCCGAGATGCCGGCCTGCTTCATGCCGTCGGCGAAGTTGCGGCGCACGTCGACGAGATGCTGGGCGAAGGGCGAGAACCCCATCGCACTGCGCATCACGGCCTCGGTCAGGAACAATCCGACCGTGCTGCCGATCGTGGAGAACATCAGCACCCGCCCGAAGGACTCTCCGCGCTCGACGAGCGGCACGGCCGCCAACGCCGGAACGGCGACGGACAGCACGAGCGTGACGAGCGCGGTGTAGAGGATCTCGAGATCGCCGGGCTTGAGCTCCGGCTGATGGGCGAGCTGGAAGATGTAGAGCGCGGCGAGCGCGGTGGCCACAGCCGTGACCAGCCACGCCGCGCGCCGGCCGTTCTTGACCGCGCACTGGAAGATGGCGGCAGGAACGAAGACGAACAGCTGGGTGACGAACATGAGCCCCAGCAGCAGCGAGTAGCCGGCGACACTCCGGGCGATTCGTCCGAACGGACGACCGGGAAGGGCCACCGGCTCCTGCTGCAGCGAGGTCTCGATCATCAGTCCGTGGCGAAGGGAAGCAGCGCCGCGATACGGGCGCGCTTGATGGCGTTCTGCAGCTTGCGCTGGTGCAGGGCACACGTTCCGGAGATGCGGCGCGGCAGGATCTTGCCCCGCTCGGGGATGAACTGCTGCAGCATCTTCACGTCTTTGTAGTCGATGTACTCGATCTTCTCGACGCAGAACTTGCAGACGCGCTTGCGGCGGTAG
>JAFAVZ010000141.1 GCA_019242175.1 Acidobacteriota bacterium | reverse complement strand
TCGGACTCGGCTACACGCCGACGGAGATCATGGACCGGGACTACGGCCAGACGGAGTTCTTCCTGACGGACGACGACGGGTTCACGCACTGCTTCGGAGTGGCTACCCCCGTGTCATCCTGAGGCGCGAAGACGCCGAAGGATCCGTACCGATCTCGCGCCGCGCCTGAAGGTACGGAGTCTTCGCCGTCTACGCGGCTCAGAATGACACCCGCCGCAAGCGCCGCGTGGCGATCGCGATACGATTGCCCCCGCAATGCCTGACCTCACCAACCCTCCCATGGGGCGCATCGACGCGCTGGACGTCGGGGCGAGGAAGCTCACCGTCCAGACGGAGTTCTTCGAGCGGCCCACGTGGCGCATCGAGACGAAGATCTACCTCGCCGGCGCGCTCAAGAAAGTCCACACCCTCGACCTCTCCGAAACGCCGGTCGAGGAGCTGCAGAAGACGGTGAATCAGTTCCATCAGGTGAAGCTCGAGGAAATCGTGGCCGGTCTCCGGAAGTTGGCGCAGTAGGAATGCGCCTCGAACATCTCAGCGAAGACGAAGAAGACCACTGGCGCGGCGAGTTCGCGCAGGAGAACTGGATCTTCGGCTCTCTCGGCCTCAGCGTCACCCTTCCCGAATTCGCGGGCGGCGTCCCGTCGCTCCGGGAGATGCACTTCGGCTATTACCTCCAGCCTCTGCATCTCAATGCCGACGATCGCGAAGACCTCCCGCGCAAGCTTCTCTTCGTCCTGGCCCGCCGCCGTCCGCCGCTCGATTTTCTCGAGCTGAGCGGCGCCGGCATCCGCATCCCACACTGTTTCCCCACCGGCTTCACCCTCGGCAGCGTCCTGCGCATCACTTTGCAAGAGCTGAAGCGTATCCCGTTGCGCGAGGAGGTCACGACTCGATGAATCAACGCCAGCGCCTGCTTTACTACCTCGGCCGTTACCGCAAGTCGCTCTTCCTCGGCGCGCTCTGCGTCGTCGGCTCCGCGGCGTTCTCGCTCCTCAAGCCGCTCATCGTCGGCAACGCCGTCGACACCCTCGGTCGCGCGTTCACGCGCACCGAGCTCCTGCGCTACGGCGGGATGCTCGTTGCCGCGGCGGCAGTCGAAGGCGCGTTTCTGTATCTGCAACGGCGCATCATCATCGGCGTGTCGCGGCACATCGAATACGACATGCGCAACGACTTCTACGGCCACCTGCAGACGTTGCCGCTCTCGTATTACCAGGAGCAACGCACCGGCGATCTGATGTCGCGCGCGACGAACGACCTCTCCTCGGTGCGCATGCTCATCGGGCCGGCCGTGATGTACACGCTGTCTTCGGTACTGGTCGTTCTCGGCGCGTTCTTCATGATGCTGCGCCTCGACACGGCGATGGCGTTCGTCGCGCTGCTCGCGGTGCCCGTCGTGGCGACGATCGTGAAGATCTTCGGCCAGAAGATGCACGTCCGCTTCAAAGACGTGCAGGACAACTTCGGCGAGCTCTCTTCGCGCGTGCAGGAGAACCTCGCCGGCGTCCGCGTCGTGCGCGCGTTCGGGCAGGAGCAGAACGAGCTGGAGCTGTTCAAACGTGCGAACCGGGAGTACGTCGACAAGAACCGCAAGCTGATTCGCCTGACCGCGACGTTCTACCCGGCGTTGCACGCGCTCATCGGCGTGATGTTCGTCATCATCTTCTTCCTCGGCACGCGGCGCATCGTCGCCGGCACGATGACGATCGGCGATTTCGTCGCCTTCCAGTTCTACCTCGGCCGCATGATCTGGCCGCTGATCGCCCTCGGCTGGGTGATCAACCTGTTCCAACGGGGCATGGCGTCGATGCAGCGCCTCCACGAGGTGTGGAGCGTTCTGGCGGGTGTAGGAGAGCATGAAGGCGCGCCGGTCGAGCATGAAGTGCGGGGCGACATCGAGATCCGCGACCTCACGTTCGGCTACACGGCGGAAGGGCGCTCGGTGTTGCGGGACGTCAACCTCTCGGTGCGCCACGGCGAGACGGTTGGCATCGTGGGGCGGACGGGCAGCGGCAAGTCGACGCTCCTTTCCCTGCTGACGCGCACTTTCGAGCCGCCGCCGAGCACGATCTTCCTCGACGGCCGCGCGATCGAGACGATCCCGATCTCCCAGCTCCGCACCTGGACGGGCGTCGTGCCGCAGGAGACGTTCCTCTTCTCCGAGTCGCTGGCGGAGAACATCCGCTTCGGCCGCGGCAACGCGACGGACGAGGAGGTGCGCGAGGCGGCGAACCTCGCCGGCCTGGAGGACGACGTCGTGACGTTCCCCAAGGGGCTCGACACAGTGATCGGCGAACGCGGCATCACGCTCTCCGGCGGACAGAAGCAACGGACGGCGATCGCCCGCGCGCTGGTCCGCGATCCGGCGATCCTGATCCTGGACGACTCGCTCAGCGCCGTAGACACCGATACGGAGGAGAGAATCCTCCACGCGCTGCGGAGCGTGCGGCGCGGACGAACGGTGCTGATCGTTTCTCACCGCGTTTCGAGCGTGAAAGACGCGGATCACATCATCGTGCTGGACGAAGGCCGCATCGTGGAACGCGGCACCCACGAGTCGCTGCTCGCCCACGACGGCTATTACGCGGATCTCTACAGGCGGCAGACTCTGGAAGCGGAAATCGAGGAGATTGCGTGACGATGGTTACTGGTTGCTGGTTCCTAGTTACTGGTAGAACGAACCGGCACCGCTACGAACAACCAGTAACCAGCAACCAGCAACGATGAGCGACGAACGCCACGAAGACGAAGCCGCGAAGGCTTTCGACCCGAAGCTTGCCCGGCGGCTGCTGCGGTATCTGAAGCCGTACCGCGCGCGCTCCATCGCCTCGGTCTTCCTCATCATTCTCTCCTCGGTCGTCGAGCTGGCCGGGCCGGCGATCATCGCCGTCTCCATCGACCTCTTCCTCAAGCCGGTCCGCGGCGCGAAGACGCTCGGCTTCAGCGCGCGCGTCGGCCAGTTTCTCGAGTCGCATCACTGGATGCCGACGCCGCTCGACGGCCTGTCGATCGCGGCGACCATCTACCTCGTCGCGCTCGTCGCCGGTTTCGTCATCCTCTACACGCAGATGGTGATGATGAACCTGATGGGCCAGTACATCATGTACGACCTGCGCAAGCAGATCTTCACCCATCTGCAGAAGCTCGACGTGCAGTTCTTCGACCGCAATCCGGTCGGTCGGTTGATGACGCGGGTCACGACGGACGTCGACTCGCTCAACGAGATGGTCACCGCCGGCTTCGTCTCCATCTTCGGAGACATCGTCGTCCTCCTCGGCATCGTCGTCGCGCTCTTCTGGATGAACTGGCGGATGGCGCTCGTGCTCTTCTCCATCACGCCCGGCATCATCCTCGTCTCGATCTGGTTCCGGCGCGGCGCGCGGATCACCTATCGCCAGGTGCGCGTGCGCATCGCGGCGATCAACGCGTTCCTGCAGGAGCACATCTCCGGCATGTCGACCGTGCAGCTCTTCAACCGGGAGAAAGAGCAGTACTCGAAGTTTGACACGCTGAACGTCCGCCACCGCGACGCGAACCTCGACTCGGTTTTCTACTACTCCGTCTTCTATCCGCTCATCGAGCTGATCGAAACGGTCGGCATCGCGCTCATCGTCTGGTACGGCGGCGGGCAGGTGATCCAGGGCACGCTCTCCGTCGGCGCGCTGGTGGCGTTCTTCACCTACGCGCAACGGTTCTACGAGCCGATCAGCGATCTGTCGGAGAAATACAACATCCTCCAGGCGGCGATGGCGGCGAGCGAGCGCGTCTTCCATCTCCTCGATACGCCGGTGAGAATCGAAGATGCGGGCAAGATCGAGGCGACGGACGTCGAGTCGATCGAGTTCCGCGACGTCTCGTTCGCGTACAAGGAGGGGGAGTGGGTGCTGCGCGACATCTCCTTCCGTGTGAATCGCGGGGAGCGGATCGCGCTCGTCGGCCACACCGGCGCGGGGAAGACGACCGTCACGGCGCTGCTTCTCCGATTCTACGAGCCGCAGAATGGCCAGATCCTCGTCAACGGCATCGACATCCGCGAGTACACGCTCGCGTCGCTCCGGCGCCTCTTCGCGATCGTCCAGCAGGACTTCTTCCTCTTCACCGGCAACATCGCCCAGAACATCTCCCTCGGCGACCCCGACATCTCCCGCGAGGCGATCGTCGAAGCCGCGCGCCGCGTCCAGGCCGACCGCTTCATTTCGCGGCTACCGGAAGGCTACGAGTCCGAGGTTCGGGAGCGGGGAGCGGGGCTGTCGGTCGGCGAGAAGCAGCTGCTTTCGTTCGCCCGCGCGCTCGCGTTCAACCCGCCGGTGCTGATCCTCGACGAGGCGACGTCCTCGATCGATACGGAAACGGAGCGTCTGATTCAGGAGGCGATCCAGATGCTACTCGCCGGCCGCACGTCGCTCGTCATCGCCCACCGTCTCTCGACGATCCGTTCCGCCGACACGATCCTCGTGTTCCACCACGGGGAGATTCGCGAACGCGGCACGCACGAGGAGCTGATGCAGCTCGCCGGCCTGTACCGGAAGCTGTACGAGATCCAGTACCGGGAAGCGGTAACGGCCTGAAGACGTTACCAGTTCTTCACCCGGTAGCGTAACGTTGTTTATTTGACATCCGTATTACGTAGGAATACCGTTCGCAGTACACACGACAAGTGAACGGACCCCCAAGGGGTGGGAAGGGAGGGGGAAAAGATGACCGTAAGGTTTTTCCCCGGCAGCAAGAAGCAGAAGTCGACCCTAATCGAGGGTTTTCTGCAGCAGTTTCACGTCGACCATGAGCTCGTGCAGCCTGACGGCACGCCGTCGCGCACGTTTCACCTCGGCACCGATCCGGCCGTCGAAGTCGATGGCCAGACTTACGTCGATCCCAACGTCGACGCCTTGAAGAAAATCTTCAGGATTCAGTAGTAACGAAGGGCCGGCTCGATGCCGGCCTTTCGGTTTTCTAGGCCTTCTTGAACAGCTGCGTCGCCTCCTGCTCCACGGTGGCTCGAATCCGCGGCTCGAACGGTTTCGCCAGCAGCGGCAGCTTGCCGTCCAGAATCACCTCGGTGTCCGTGATCTCCACGGTTCCCTTGCCGGTCAAACCCTTCGCCTTGACGTTGAACGCCAGCACGTCGCCGCTCCACTGCTTGTCGACGTCGTTCACGTAATCCGAATACTGCCCCTGCAGCTGATCGAGCTTCTGCTCGATGATGCGCCGCGCGTTTTCTTTGGAAGTGTTGTGGGGAAGGTTGATTCGCATGGCCGCAGCATATCGCACGCCTCGATCGCCCGTTGACCGGCTCGGGCCGGCCGAGGTAGCCTCGGCGTTGGGACTTCCGCTGTCGACGAAACCATGCTCGCGAAAGTATGGAGTGCGGCGACACTCGGAATTGATGCAGTTCGAATCGTGATCGAAGTGGACTCCGGCGGGCACAGCGCGCAGCCGGGGTTCGTGCTCGTCGGCCTGCCCGACACGGCGGTGCGCGAAGCGTACGCGCGTATCCGCTCGGCGTTGCATAGCTGCGGCTTCTGGATTCCGCCGCGGCACATCACCGTCAATCTCTCTCCTGCCGACGTGAAGAAGGAAGGGTCGGGTTACGACCTGCCCATCGCCATCGGAATCCTCCACGCCTGCGACTTCCTCAGCGACGTCCAGGTTGCCGGGCGGGTGTTCGTCGGCGAATTGTCGCTCGACGGCACGCTCGCGCCGGTTCGTGGAGCGCTCTCGATCTCCGCGGCGTTCGCGTGCGATCCGGCGGTGCGCGAAGTGATCGTACCGGCAAGCAACGCAAACGAGGCGGCAGCCGTCGAGTCGGTGCGCGTGATCGGCGCGCGCAGCCTCCCATCCCTGTTGGCTCACCTGCGCGGCGACGCGCTCATTCCGGCGGCGGCTTCGATGGCGTTCGTTGCGGAGGAGGTCGATGACGCCGACTTCGCCGAGGTGCGGGGACAGGCGGTGGCGAAACGGGCGCTGGAGGTCGCCGCCGCGGGCGGCCACAACGTCATGATGATCGGACCTCCCGGCTCCGGGAAGACGATGCTGGCGAAACGGCTGGCGACGATCCTGCCGCGGCTCTCGCTCGACGAGGCGATCGTCACGACGAAGATCCATTCGGTTGCCGGCACGTTGCCTGCGGGCAGCGGTCTGCTGACTCGCCGCCCGTTCCGCGCGCCGCATCACACGATCTCGACGTATGGACTCGTCGGCGGCGGCACGTCGCCGCGGCCCGGAGAAGTGAGCCTTGCGCACTACGGCGTGCTCTTTCTCGACGAATTGGCTGAGTTCCGCCGGGAGACCCTGGAGGTGATGCGCCAGCCGATGGAGGATGGTGTCGTGACGATCGCGCGCGCCTCGCGAACGGTGACGTTTCCCGCGCGTTTCACCCTCGCCGGCGCGCTCAACCCTTGTCCCTGCGGTTTCTACAATGACGCCTCCGGCCGTCGTTCTTGCAAGTGCACGCCGCAACAGATTGCGCGTTACCTCGCACGAATCTCGGGTCCGTTGCTCGACCGCATCGACATGCAGGTGGAAGTCGCCGCCCTACGTAGCGAGGAGATCATGTCGATGGAGTCAGGCGAGTCGTCGGCCTCGATCCGGGAACGCGTCGAAGCCGCCCGCGCCGTACAACGCGATCGATTTCGTCGAACGCGCGTTCAGTCAAACACAGCGATGAGCTCGCGTCACCTTCGCCGCTTCTGCGAGCTCGACGCTTCCTCCCGCCGCCTCTTGCTCGGGGCCATCGAACGACTCGGCCTCTCCGCCCGCGCGCACGACCGCATCCTCAAGGTCTCGCGCACGATCGCAGATCTCGCCGGCGTAGAGCGCATCGAGAGCGGCCACGTGGCGGAGGCGGTGCAGTATCGCGCGTTGGACCGGGCTTACTTTCAGGGTGGATGATGATGCGCGTGGCCGGTGGCGTGGCGATGGGGAGCTTCCCGTCTCGCAGCCGAATCCGCCGGTACGCCCGTACGCCCGCGCAGCGCCGGGGCCGGCGTGGTCCCAACCTTCCGACCGGTCAGCGACCTGGGGGACGGAAAGAGAATACGACAGAGGCGCCGGGCGGACCTCTCCACCCGGCGCCGCCAGGTCAATTCGGCATGAGCACGCGGTCGACGACGTGAATCACGCCGTTCGACTGCATGACGTCGTACGTCGAGATATTGGCCACGTTGCCCTTCTCGTCCTTGACGATCACGTTCATCGGGCCGTTCATCATCGCCCACAGGGTACCGCCGCCGACCGTCTTCAGCGCAGCCTTGCCGTTTCCAGCCTTGATGCGCTTCATCAACTCGCTGGCGTCGATCCGCCCGGCCACCACGTGGTAGGTGAGAACCTTCGTGAGCATGGCCTTGTTCGCCGGCTTCAGCAGATTGTCCACGGTGCCGGCCGGCAGCGCGGCAAACGCGTTGTTGGTGGGCGCAAAGACCGTGAAAGGCCCCTTCCCCTGCAGCGTGGAGACGAGGTCGGCGGCCTTGACTGCCGCGACCAGCGTGGTGTGATCCTTGGACTCCATCGCGTTGGTGACGATATCTTTCGCGGAATACATCGCCATGCCTCCCACCACCACGGTGTTGCCTTCCATGTGACTGGAGGCGATGGCGACGGATGCGACACACATCAGCAGTGCACAGACGGTTGCTGCTCGTTTCATTTTTTGTCCTTTCCTCTTGCAGGTTCCAATCGCCGCGCAACGGACTTCATCCGATCGCGACTTTCAAATAACCTACGGGTGGGGATCTCGCTCCGGATTTCCGGAATCGGTTCCGTCAGCCAAATCCGATTGCGTCGCTTCTTGCACAAACGGCCGGCGTGAGCACGATCGCCGTCGCTGGAGCCACGGGGTACATCGGCACGCGCCTCGTTCCGCGGTTGTTGGCGGCGGGCTATCGCGTGCGGTGTCTCGCCCGGTCGCCGAAAAAGCTGCGCGATCGGCCGTGGCGGGGCGATCCCAAGGTCGAAGTCGTCACGACCGATCTCGCCGATCGGGAGAAAACGGCGGAGCAGCTCGCCG
>JAFAVZ010000060.1 GCA_019242175.1 Acidobacteriota bacterium | reverse complement strand
AAGCGCCTTCTCCGCCGCGCCGTAGTCTCGATGCCATTCCGCGGAGGCCTGCTGAAATGCTTCGAGTCTTCTTCTGTGCTCCTTGCGACCGGGCAACGGCGAAAGCGCCAGCACAACGACGCCCAGCAGGAAAGCAGGGAACCATTCCGGACTCGTGAAGACCCATCCGGCAAGCGCCAATCCGCCGAGAATTTTCAGCACCCCGACGATACGACGAGGCCACACGACATTTGGGGCAGACGCGGCGGTCACCGTCACCATCGGCCGCACCGGCGCTTCGTACGGCAAGGCAGTCGACGCCACGATCGCAGCCCAGAGCGCGGATACATCGAGCCCGGTACGCGCACCTTGAAGGCCGAGAAAGAAGAAAACACCGGAGGCTTTCTCCAGCCGGCACCATAGGCACTCCGGCAGATGCCGGCTGTACTGATGCATCGGCTCGACCGAGCAGACCGCGAGCTCCGCGCGAGCGGCGTCGAGAGCGTCGCACCACGCTTGTGCGCTCGGGCGGACGTCGCTGACGAACGCCGCCTCGAAGAGCGAAATCAGACGAGGAGGCATCGACTCGAACGACACAGCGTGAGGCGGCGGCTCCATCAAGCGGCGGCGACTGTCTTTCCCATGCGCGAACCGGCGCTCGGCGATTGCCCGTGCGATGTCCATCTCACCGTCGGCGAGGAAGCGGCCGACGTACGGATGCCATCCCATGAAGAGCAGCTGGAAAATCAGGATCGCCAGGCCGAACGCGTCGTGATTGGGCGTTCGCTCCGTGAGGTGGAACGGACGGTTCTGCAGTTCCGGCGGCGTGAACTCGGCGACACCGACCGGACAGTACAAGAGCTGTCCGTTCGCCCGAACCTGAAACGAATCGCAATCGAGAATGCGAACCGTCGCATCGCGGGCAACGAGCACGTTCCGCTGATTGACGTCTCCGATGACGAGTCCTGTGGCGTGAATCGTCGCCACCGCCGCCGCGATGTTGCGCGCGGTTTGGGCCAGGAATCGCCAATCGGCGTGGGGGAACTTCTGCTTTCGGCTGCCTGGCCGGTAAAGCTGATGCAGTTCCTGGCCTTCGCATCGAGGCATCAGGAAGCCGACGACGTCGGCGCTGCCGGGCAGACGAAGGGTCGTGATCGGCCAGGAAGCGATGCGAAGGAGCGCGTCGTTGCTCGCACCGAGCATGACGGCGAGCTTCGCCTCCTTCACCGGATCCTTTTTCTGGTGGTAAAGCTTCGCCAAGACGTCGGAGCGGCCGGCGACGGTGAAAATCGCCCCTTCGCCGCCGCGACAAAGCTCTTTCTCGGGCTGGACGGAACGTCCGGCGGAATCAAGAAGCTGCATGCGTGCTCCGCTCCGCGCGGACGGCCAGAACGAGAGTTTTGTCGTCGTCCGAGCGCGCATTGACCGCCTCGCTGCCCAGGAATGCGACGAGCGGCGTCTCCAGAGCATCCGCGAATCCCGCGGCCTCGCTCGCGGCCAGGCGCTCGAACATCGGCGTGAAGAACGGACCATGAGCGGAACGGCTGTCGAACTGCAGCGCGAGTCGTTGCAGGCCGTCGGTCATCACCGCGAGCCTGTCGACTTCGCGGCGAACGTCGAAGTGGAGATGCTTCGGCCAGTCGTCATCGGTGACGAAGTACGTCATGTTTGCGTACTCGCCGTTCTCCGGCCAGAAGACCACGTCGAGCGCCTCGTTCGCACCGACGACGATCGCGCCGTCGCCAATCTGCGCGAACACCGCGTGGTCGGGGCCGACGATCGCCGCGAGGAGCGTGCACGCAAAATCTCGCGAGCCCGTCGAGGTCTCCCCGGCGCGGGCCTCGATCGCGGCGTGAACGTGATCGACGATCTTCGAGACAGCGTCGAGGTCGAGATCTTCGAGCGATCCGCCGTTGCGCAGCCAGTCCTCGAACGCATCGCGAAACGACTCACACGCGATCGCGGAGCCCTCCTCCGCGCGAGCCGCCGAGCCGGCGCCATCGGACACGACCGCCAGGAGAACCTCCTGTCCATCGACCGCAAAACAATCGACCAGGCATTCGTCCTGACATTGCGTCCCGAGGCGTTCGTGCGACGTGCCTCGCACGGCGGCGTTCACGTAGCGCCAGCTCACACGACGGCCCAGCCGTCGGGCGTCTTCGGATTCGCGAGCGCAACGGCATCGCCCGGCGCGCTTTGCGAGACGGCGCGCATCGAGCTCGAGAGCCATTGGAACAACGAGCGGAATTGCAGTCCCTTCAGCACCAGCGGCTCACGAACCGAGATCTGAGCCAGGCGCGCCATGTCCGCGTTCTGCACGCCGACGGCGAAAAACGCGAACTTCTTCGACGCCTCCCCTTCCCGAATCTCGGCTGCCGCGGCCGCGACGTCATCCGTCGGCGCGCCGTCTGTGATGAGGAAGATCCAGGGGCGGTAGTAGGAGATGCCGTTCGCCTTGTAGGCCTTCTTCCTCTCGTGCAGCGCCTGCAGGCCGCGAACGATCGCAGCGCCCATCGGCGTGTCTCCCGAAGCGGGCAATTCAGGCGCAACGAAGTACTCGACCGTGGTGAAGTCCTGCACCACGGTCACCGGACCGAAGGTCACGATTCCGATCTCGACACGCTTCGCCGCGAGCGAATCGGTGAGCAGGTCCTCCCGGAGGAAGCGGAGCCCTTCGTTCAGCTGGCGAATCGGCTCTCCGGCCATCGATCCCGAGGTGTCGAGCAACAACAGGCACGGGCAGCGCTGCTCCGGATTTTCCGCGAACGAAGCGGCGCCGAAGTCGCCTTGATAGGGAACCTGTTCGGTCATCGAGAGTCCTCCGGAACGAAGGACACCAACCGCACAGATTTGTGGGGAGCCTACTCCTTGCCCAGCGCTCGGTGAATCGCCAGGAACTTCCCCGAGTCGAGGCTGGCGCCGCCGACCAGGAAGCCGTCGATCTCGCCTTCCGCGACGAGCTCCGTCACGTTGTCGGGCGTCACGCTGCCGCCGTAAAGCACGGGCACGTTCTCGTAGCGTTCCGGCCAGAAGCGACGGACAGACTCGCGTACCGCCTGCGTCGTTTCGGCGCACAGCTTTCCGGTAGCGTTGCGGCCGGTGCCGATCGCCCAGATCGGCTCGTAGGCGATCACCACGTCGCCGCCGTTCGTCACGCCTGCAGCCGCGGCTTTCAGCTGATCGGCGAGGAACGCCTCGGCGCGGCCGCTGTCGCGCACGTTCAGGTCTTCGCCGATGCAGAGGATCGGCGTCAGGCCGTTCTCCAGCGCAATCGCCAGCTTGCGGGCGATCTGCGCGTCCGTCTCGCCAAAGAGCGTGCGGCGTTCCGAGTGTCCGAGGATGACGAACTGCGCGCCGCGTTCGCGGAGCATCGCGGCGGAGATCTCGCCCGTGAACGCGCCGGACGCCTTTTCCGCGCAGTTCTGGCCGGCGACGGCGAGGCCGCGGATCTCGTGCAAGTACGGGAACGGCGGTGCGACGACGAGTCGAGGGCCGTCGCCTGCGGCGGCGGCGAGCGCCGCGCAATACGCAGCGATCCCTTCGGGCGGGAGGTTCATCTTCCAGTTCGCGACCGAGTAGCGCATCGGTCAGGAAGTGTAGCGGTTCTTGCCCACCCGTTTCGACTCGTACAGTCGCGCATCGGCGCGGCGCACGAGATCGTTCGCCGTCCCGTCCTCGTCCGGCCGGAAGCAAGACACGCCGATCGAGATCTGGGGATGGATCCAGCCATCCTCGTCCGTCGGGATCGCGAGCTCGCGCAGCCGGTCGAGGATGCGTTGGGCCACGGCGCGCGCGCCGGCGAGATCGGTGTGGGGAAGGATGATCGCGAACTCGTCGCCGCCGAAGCGGGCGAAAATATCGGGCGGGCGGAGCATCTCCCGCACCGCGCCGCAAAGCTCGGAAAGCACGACGTCTCCCACGATGTGGCCGTGCTTGTCGTTGATCTGTTTGAAATCGTCCAGGTCGAAGATCAGCAGCGACAGCGGGATGTTGTAGACCCGCGCGCGCTCGATCTCCTGCGGCAGCTGGCGGCGGAAGAAGCGTTTGTTCCAGATGCCGGTGAGGTCGTCCGT
>JAFAVZ010000657.1 GCA_019242175.1 Acidobacteriota bacterium | reverse complement strand
TTCGACGACGGCCACAGCGTGCGCCTCGCCGGCGGCGATGCGTGCGTGCCGATCTGGACATCGCACATGAACCGCATCGAAGGGATGGTTCCCGACGTCAGCTGGCGCAAACCGGACGACGTCGTGGAACGGCAGATCGATCCCGCGTCCGGCATGCTCGCAACGCCGTACTGCCCGCGCACGCGCGAGGAAGTGTTCGTGGCCGGGACCGAGCCCGCGAGCGTCTGCTCTCTCCACGCCGGCAGCGGCGAACCGACGCCGTTCCTCACCGGCGCCTACGAACCGTCACGCGGCGCCGAGGAGCAACGGGTGGCGGCTGGGATGCAACAGCCGCCCGCGACCAGCACCGCGGATCCCCGCCAACCCCCTCCCGCCCGCCGCGACAAGAACGCGATCCAGCGGCTGCTGCGGCGGATCTTCGGGCAACGGTAAAGCTTGTCATCCTGAGCCGCGAAGACGGCGAAGGATCTCCCGGCACGTGCGCTCGGCGCCCGCATCAGGAGATCCTTCGCGCTCTGCGGCACTCAGGATGACACGGCGTGGATCTCCCGGCCCGTGCGCTCGTCGCCCGTATCAGGAGATCCTTCGCGCTCTGCGGCGCTCAGGATGACACGCGTGCAGCACGTTCCAGGCGACGAGCTTGTGGCCACGTCAGTGGCGGTGTCATCCTGAGCCGCAGCGAAGGATCCGTACCTTCGTGCGCCGCGCGAGATCGGTACGGATCCTTCGCGCTCTGCGGCGCTCAGGATGACACGGCATGGATCTCCCGGCACGTGCGCTCGTCGCCCGTATCAGGAGATCCTTCGCGCTCTGCGGCGCTCAGGATGACACCTTGCGGATCTGCGACCGTGCCTCAGAATGACGGCGTGCCGAGCTGTTCCATATCGTCACGATTTCGTGCAACTAAAGTTGAAGCGATTAAACTCGCGGCCCTGCGTGTTCCGAGAAAGTCATGACTGAGACCCCGCTCGAGATGAGCTCCGCGTCGCCCGGGCTGTGGGCGGGAGCGCGTCGGCGTTTGGACGACGCGATGTACGACGTCGGGGGCCTCGCCGATCTCGGGATGCAGGTCCTCAAGCAGGCGTTCCGCGGCCCGTACGAGCGAGGGATGCTCACGCCGCAGATGGAGCAGGTCGGCGTGCGGTCGATGTCGATCGTCGCCATCACCTCGCTCTTCATCGGCATGGTCCTCGCGCTCCAGACCGCTTACTCCTTGGCTGAGTTCGGCGGCAAGCTCTTCGTCGGCACCGTCGTCTCCCTCTCGCTGGTTCGAGAGCTCGCGCCGGTCTTGATGTCGTTGATGGTCGGTGGCCGCGTAGGCGCCGGCATGACGGCCGAGCTCGGCACGATGAAAGTCACCGAGCAGATCGACGCTCTCCGCGCCTTGGCCACGAATCCCGTCCGCAAGCTCGTCTTCCCGCGGGTGCTGGCCACCACGCTCATGTTCCCGCTGCTCACCGTCCTCGCCTGCGCGATCGGCATCTTCGGCGGGCTCGTCATCGCCGTCGGCAATCTGCACCTCGAGGCGAACTTCTACCTGCGCAGCGTCGTCACCACGGTGCACTTCAACGACCTCGCGTCGGGCGTCGGCAAGACGTTCTTCTTCGGCTTCGCCATCGGCCTCATCGCCTGCTACAACGGCCTGCGCACCACGGGCGGCGCGGACGGCGTCGGCCGCGCGACGACGATGACCGTCGTCAGCGGCGCGATCACCGTTTTGATCATGGACTTCTTCTTGACTAAGCTCTTCCTCTTCATCTCCTGATGCCTGAGACGCTCACGCCCGATCGCCGCGCCGTGGCGCGCGACACGCCCGAACGGAGGCGCCACGCGCGCGAGCCGTTCGTCGAGTTCCGCGACGTCTCCAAGGCTTACGGCACGAAGCAGGTCCTGCGCGGCGCGAACCTCACCGTCTACCGCGGCGAAGTCCTGGTCATCCTCGGCGGCTCCGGCACGGGCAAGTCCGTCACGTTGCGGCACATGCTCGGTCTCGAGGCTCCCGATGCGGGACGGGTGCTCGTCGAAGATGAAGACATCACCGACTTTCCCGAAGAAGAGCTGTACCGGGTGCGCAAGAAGTTCGGGATGCTGTTTCAGTCCGGCGCGCTCTTCGACTCCATGACCGTCTTCGAGAACGTCGCGTTCCCGCTGCGCGAGCACACGGACATGGGCGAGGACGAGATCGCGCGCGCGGTGCGCGAGCGGCTCGAGCTCGTGAACCTTCCGAACACCGAGCACCTGATGCCGGTCGATCTCTCCGGCGGCATGCGCAAACGCGTCGGCCTGGCGCGCTCGATCGTGCTCGATCCGAAGATGATTCTGTACGACGAGCCGACGACCGGACTCGATCCGATCACGGCCCAGAAGATCAACGAGTTGATCATCGACCTGCAGGCGAAGTTGAACGTCACGTCCGTCGTGGTGACCCACGACATCCAGAGCGCGTTCTCCGTGGGAGATCGCGTGGCGTTTTTGAACAAAGGCGTGTTCGAGTGGGTCGGCACGATGGACGAAGCGCGCGACGCCGACCATCCGATCCTCCGCGAGTTCCTCAAGGCCTCGGCCGTCGAGGCCGCCCAGCCGCTGAAAACGAGCTAGAAAAGAATGGCACCTACACCCAAAGGCAAAACGATCCGCGTCGGGCTTCTCGTCTCGATCTCCCTCCTCGTCCTGATGGCGTTCCTCTTCTTCATCGGCTCCGAGCAGAAGATCTTCGCCCGCAAGAACGAATACGAAGTGCGGTTCGACAGCGTGGCCGGACTGGCCCAGGGCAACCCGGTGAAGATCTCCGGCGTCACCGTCGGCGTCGTGCGGGACATCGAGCTGCCGCGCGATCCGAAGCAACGCGACGTCCGCATCTCCCTCATGGTCGACCGCAAATTCGCCGAACGCATCCGGGGCGACTCGCGCGCCCGGCTCAAGAAGCTCGGCCTGCTCTCCGGCGACTCCTACATCGACATCACTCCCGGTAGCCCGCGCCTCGACGCGCTCGAGCCGGGCTCCATCATCCCGGCCCAGCGCCAGACGAACTACGACCAGCTCATCACCTCCGGCGAAGACCTCGTCGACAACTTCGTCCAGATTTCCTACTCGCTGAAGAACATCCTCTCCCGCGTCGACCGCGGCGAAGGCCTCATCGGCGAGCTGACCAGCACGCCCGAGACGCGGCAACGCATCACCGACACGTTCCTCACGACGCTCAACAAGACGAACGCGATCCTCGCCCACGTCGAGAGCGGCAAAGGCGTGATCGGCAAGCTCGTTTACGACGATCAGTACGCCGACCAGCTCACGACGTCGCTCGCTGCGAGCGCGCAGTCGCTGCAGTCCGTCACGGCGAGCATCCAGCACAGTCTCGACTCGGGCAACGGCATGCTGCCGGCGCTGCTCAACGATCCGGAAGGCAAGAAGAAGATCTACGACCTCGTGCAGAACCTGCAGACCACGTCCGCGAACCTCGCGACGTTCTCCGAGTCGCTGCAGAAGGGCGACGGCCTCGTCCCGCGCCTGCTCAACGACAAGGCGTACGGCGACCAGGCGCTGAACGAGTTCACCGGCCTCCTCGGCCAGCTCAACAGCGCGGTGCAGAAGCTGAACTCGGGGCAGGGGACGGCGGGCAAGCTGATCTCCGACCCGTCGCTCTACGAGTCGGTCAACGACATCCTGATCGGCATCAACGAGTCGAAGCTCCTGCGCTGGCTGATCCGCAACCGCCAGCAGAGCGGCATCCAGAAGCGCTACAACGAAGAGCGGAAGAACACGCCCGAAGTGAAGACGGACGTTGCGCCGCCGGAGCCGGTGAAGCCGCCGGTCCTTCCGCCGACTGCCACGAGCACGCAAACCGTCCCCGAGGCGCCGCCGGTCGTCTTGCCGCCGACGCCGACCTCCACCGATACCAGCACCACCTCGAAACCGTGATTCGGCGCGAAAAGGGGCGCAGCGGCGGCGTGCTAGGATGCGCCGCGCGCGGCGCTCCCCGTAGCGCCGGCAACCTGCCGTAAGGAGCTTCCCAGAGTGGACATCGCAGTCATTGGAACGGGGTACGTCGGCCTCGTCACCGGAGCCGGCCTCGCCGACTTCGGCAACGACGTCATCTGTGTCGACATCGACGTCAACAAGATCGAAGCTCTGCGCAAGGGCGTCATCCCGATCTACGAGCCCGGCCTGGAGCAGATCGTCGCGAAGAACGTGGCCGAAGGACGGCTGCGGTTCACGACGGAGCTGGCGGAGGCGATCAGTTCCGCGCGCGCGATCTTCATCGCCGTCGGCACGCC
>JAFAVZ010000592.1 GCA_019242175.1 Acidobacteriota bacterium | reverse complement strand
CAAGACGCTCGCGGCCGGCAAGTACGCGGTCTATTTCCAACAGATCTACGACCTCGAGCTCGCGAAGTCGTGGAAGGAGCTCGACATGCCGGTGCTCGCGATGTGGGGCTCGTCCGATTTCGTCTCAAACGAGAGCGACCATCGCGCGCTCGCCGAAGCCATGAGCCAGTGGCACAAGGGCAAAGGCACGTTCTACAAACTGGAGAACACCGACCACTGGCTGCACACCGTTCCCGACTTCGGCGCGAGCCTGAAACAGGGTCCGCAAACGGGCGAGCACAACACGAAATTCGACGCGGCGATCGCAGACTTCTTCGAGAAGAACAAAGCGTGATTGCCTGTCGTCCCGAGCGCAGCGAAGGATCTCCCGGCACGTGCGCGCCGCGCTCGCAGCAGGAGATCCTTCGCCGCCTGCACGGCTCAGAGTGACAAACGCGTCTGGCCAGCTTCCTGCTTCGTAGATACGATGTTCTCGTAGCGGAGGCTTCTCGTGACCAGGACGGCGCGCGCCGTGACTGCGGCGTTGGTGTTGTTGCTCGCGTCCCACGCATCGGCGGCGAACCTCTTCGGTCCGCCCGAGCGGATAACCGTCTATCTCGCCAGCGGCCGCAGCATCCAGACGTCGCACGGCCAGGCCACCACCGACTCGCTGCGGATCGAGCTCACGCGCGATTGGTCGCCGCGCACCGAAGTCGGGTTCATCATCGCGCCGATGAACGTGCAGGAGCCGCGCAGCTGGTTCGGCAACCGCTTCGGCGATCCCGACCAGACCGCGCGCGGCGCCGCGTTCTCCCTCTTGCTGCGCCGCGATTTCTTCCCGCGCTGGAAATCGATGGAGCCGTACGCGGAGATCCTCACCGGACCGATGTACACGACACGTGCGGTGCCGGCCGCGACCTCGCGTTTCAACTTCCTCAGCGAGGCCGGCGTCGGCGCGGTGCTGCTGCCGCGCAATCGCTTCAACTTCGTGATCGGTTACCGCTTCGCGCACATCTCCAACGCCGGCCTCGCCTCGCGCAACCCAGGTCTCAACGTGCACACGCTGCTGTTCGGGACGCGCTTCCATCCATGACCGACCGCGGCGACGAGCTGATCACCCTCGAGAGCTACATCTTCCTCGGCGACGCCGAGCTCGCGCTCGCGACGCTCGAGGCGGCAGACATCCCGGCCGTGCTCGCCGACGACCACATGTCCCGCCTCGGCACGGGCGGCGCCCACGCGCACGGCGGCATTCGTCTCCGCGTGCAGCGCCGCAACGAAGAGGAAGCGCGCGAAGTGCTCGCGATGGCCGTCGAAGAGCAGCTCGAAGAAGCGCGCCATCTCGAGCCGAATGCGGATCGCTGCAAGCGCTGCTTCTCCGAGGAGGTTTATCGGACGTCGAATCGCGGGCGGGTGATCGCGGCCGTGGTGCTCGCCTGGCCACTGCTCGTGATCATCACCAGCGCGTTCCAACTCCCGGGCAATGTGCCACTGTTCCTGATGGTGGCGATGCTGCTCGCCTCCGTCGTGGCGGTGATCATCGGGACAAAGAAGAAGTGTCGGAGCTGCGGGCTGGAGTGGCGTTGAGCCGGCTGTACTGGCGCGGCGATGCGCTCATCACGCGCTTGAACGCCGTGCTGAACGCGCTCTCGGATTCGTAGCCGAGGTCGAGGGCGATGGCGGAGACCGAGTCGTCGGATTGCGCGAGCCGGTCGGCCGCGAGCAGCATGCGCCAGCGCGTCAGGTAATCCATCGGCGACGCGCCGACCGTCTCCTTGAATCGCAGCGCGAAGCTCGAACGCGACATCCCAACGCGTTCCGCCAACTCTTGCAGCGTCCAGCGATGCGCGGCATTCGCATGCATCGCCTGGATCGCCGAACCGATCTGCGGATCCGCGAGCGCGAAGAGCCAGCCGACGCCGCCACGCGACCCTTCGGCGAGATGAAGGCGCAGCGCCTGGACGAGCATCATGTGCGCGAGATGCTCGGCGACGAGCGCGCTGCCTGGCTGCTTCTCGCGCAACTCCTCCATCATCCGTTCGAGCGACCAGCGCAACGCCGCTTGATCCGATTCTTTTCGCAGCGGGACGACCGGCGGCAGCATGCCGAGGAGGATGCCGGCGTGGCTGCCGGAGAGAACGAAACGGCTGCCGACGAGGAAAAAGTCGCCGCCGCCGTTGACCATCGCGACGCCGTTCACGCGGTGGGAGAACACCACCTCGGATTCGGTCGCCGGCAACGCGAGATCGCTCGCGATCCGAAGATCGCTCGCGATCCGAAATGGCCGGCCCGTCGGCAGCAGAAAGCAGTCGCCCCTGCCGAAGTGCAGGACGTTCGACGGATCGTCGTCCATCGCCAGCCAGCATCCGCCGGAAACGACCGCGTTGAACTTGATCCCTTCGTACGCCGGGAAGTGGATCGCCCAGTCGCCGCCGCAGCTGATGCCGCCGGAGATGTAGCTGCGCGGCTTCAGCAGCGAGAGCACGTCGGAAAGTGGATCGGCGCTCATGTTTGGACGATCGCCAAGAAACTGCGGACTTCGCAGCATAGATCGTATCGTTCGCCGCGCCTATCCTGCCTCTAGAAAAAGGAGATCCCATGCGGGTATTTGTCACAGGGGCCACGGGATTCATCGGATCGGCCATCGTTCAGGACCTCATCGCGGCGGGCCACGAGGTGCTCGGCCTCGCGCGCAACGACGCCTCCGCAGACGCGCTTGCGCGCCTCGGCGTGCAGGCGCATCGCGGCGATCTCACCGACGTCGCCAGCCTCGTCGCCGCCGCGCGTGCTTGCGACGGCGTGATCCACACCGCGTACATTCACGACTTCTCGAACATCGCCGCATCGGGTGTCGTCGACACGAAAGCGGTCGAGGCGATCGGCGACGCGCTCGCCGATTCCGGACGCCCGTTCCTCACGACGTCCGGCATCGCCGTGCTGCCGCCGGGAAGCGCGGGAACCGAGGAGGAGGCGGGCGATCCGAACAGCGTCGGGAAGCATCGCGTCGCGTCGGAAGAAGCGACGCTCGCGTTGGCGAAGCGCGGCGTCCGCGCCTCGGTTGTACGGCTGCCACCGTCCGTCCACGATGCGGGCGATCACGGCTTCGTTCCGGCGCTCATCGCGGCGGCGCGGCAGAGCGGCGTATCTGCTTACATTGCGGAGGGCAACAACCGTTGGCCGGCCGTCCACCGCCTCGACGCCGCGCGCCTCTTCCGTCTCGCGCTGGAGAAAGGTGCCGCCGGATCGCGCTTCCATGCGATCGGCGATGACGGCATCCCGACGCGCGCCATCGCCGAAGTCATCGGCCAGCGCCTCGGCGTTCCCGTCGTCAGCAAGTCGCCCGCGGAAGCGGCGGAGCACTTCGGTTGGCTCGGCCACTTCTTCGCGCTCGACTGCCCAGCCTCGGCGGAAAAGACGAAAGCGCAGCTCGGCTGGGAGCCGACGCATCCCGGCCTGCTGGAAGACCTCGAAGGCGACAGCTACTTCTCGCGCAACGCTTCTTCCAACGACTCCGCGTCTTCGTAACCGAGGATGCGGAGGGCCTGGACCAGCGTGGCGCGGACGCGGTCGTCGTCGAGCGTGGGCAACGGCAGCGCGCCATCGCGTTTGCCGAGCTTCGAGCCGTCAGGATTCGTGACCAGCGGCAGGTGCGCATAGCTCGGCGTCGGCAACGAGAGCGCGCGTTGCAATGCGATCTGCCGCGCGGTCGACGTCAACAGGTCGCCGCCGCGCACAACCTGCGTGACGTCTTGCTCCGCGTCATCGACGACGACCGCGAGCTGATACGCGAAGAGTCCGTCGGCGCGTTTGATGACGAAGTCGCCGGTGCGCGCCGCGACGTCTTCCTCGATGCGGCCATGTACGCGATCGTCAAATACGATCGCGCCTTCCGGCGCGCGGAAGCGAACCGCGCGGGGCGTGCGGCCGGGCGGGAGACCGGCGCGGCAGAAGCCGGGATAGACCGGTTCCGCGCCGAGCGGCGCCGACGCGGCGCGTTGCAGCTCCGCGCGCGAGCACGCGCAGTCGTATGCGAGACCGCGCGCGCGAAGCGTCGCGAGCGCGTCCTCGTAGAGTGCGGTGCGCGTCGACTGGTAATCGACTTCGCCATCCCATTCGAGTCCGTAGCGGCGCAAGGCGCCGAGGATCTCGTCGGCGGAACCGGGGATGACGCGCGGCGTGTCGAGATCTTCCATCCGCACCAGCCACCGCCCGCCCTCCCGCCGCGCGAAAAGCCACGAGCCCACTGCCGCGACGAGGCTGCCGAGGTGCAGTGGGCCCGTGGGGGACGGAGCGAAACGGCCGGTGACAGAACTGCGGTTCACACGGCGGTCAACACGTGAGCGGCGGCCGCCTCTTTCATCGTGTTCGCGAGCAGCGAGTACGCCGCGGCCCACGCCTCTTCCGTCTCCTTCGTGAAAGAGGAGCCGAGGCATTTGCCGAGCGTCCAGAGGAGGGCGGTGCCGACGGTTTCGTAATGCTCGTCGCGCACGCCGTAGCCCGCGTGGCGCGCGCCGAGCTTCTGCACGGCGGGCACGATCGTGTCGAGCGTGCGGAGGTTCGTCACGACCAACGCGAGCGTCTGCATCAGCTTCTTCCCCTGCTCCTGCATGTCGCCGCGAAACAGATGGCGGAGCGACGGATCGAGCTCGAAGAGGCGCGAGTAGAACACGTCGGCCGCGACTTCCGCCGCCGGCGCGACTTCCTTGAAAGACAATTGGATCAACTTCACCTGCGAGGCATTCATCACTGTTCCCTTTCCCGATCTGGACGACGGGAAAGGTCGGTCGTGATGGATGAGCACGCCGTGATGAGAATCACGACGCCGCGGCGGTCACGGTTCCGCGGCATTCGCCGAAGCCGATGCGCGTGGCGCCTTCGCGGACGCAGTAGCCGCGCAGGATCACCTCGTCACCGTCTTCGAGAAACGCGCGCGTCTCGCCGGAAGGCAGCTCGAGCGGCTCCGTGCCGCGCCACGTACGCTCCAGCAAACAACCGCGCGCGTCTTTCTCCGTGCCCGAGACCGTGCCGCTCGCGATCAGATCGCCCGGCCGCAAATTGCAGCCGTTCGAGGCGTGATGCGTCAGCAGCTGGGCGACGGTCCAGTACATGTCGCGGAAGTTGCCCCGGCTGACGCGCACCGGCCCGCTCATTTTCGCCGTCTTGATGTAGACCTCGAGCGTGATGTCGTAGGCGTCGCCGCCGGCCAGGTACGGCAGCGGCTCAGGATCGCCTTCCGCGCGCGCCGCCGGCTCCACGCGGAAAGGCGCGAGCGCCTCGGCCGTCACGACCCATGGCGAGATCGACGTCGCGAAGCTCTTCGCGAGGAACGGTCCGAGCGGCTGGTACTCCCACGTCTGGATGTCGCGCGCGGACCAGTCATTCACGAGACAGAAGCCGAAGAGGTGATCTTGCGCCTCGCCGATCGGAATGGCCGATCCTTGCGCGTTGCCGCGGCCGATGAACGCCCCGAGCTCGAGCTCGTAGTCGAGGCGTCGCGACGGCGCGAACGTCGGCGGCTTCGACGCGTCATCGCGCAGCTGGCCCCATGGCCGGCGCACCGATGTTCCGCTGATGACGACCGAAGACGCGCGGCCGTGATAGCCGATCGGCACGTGCTTGTAGTTCGGCAGCAACGGATTGTCCGGGCGGAGCATCGAGCCGACGTTCGTCGCGTGATGCAGCGACGCGTAGAAGTCGGTGTAGTCGCCGATGGTCACCGGCAACAGCATCTCCGCGTTCTGCCGCGACAGCAGATGCTTCACCGCGCGATGCCGATCGGGCGATCCCTCGGAGAGAATTTCGGTGAGGCGCGTCCGCAGGGCCCGCAAGGCTTCCGGCCCGCGGGCCATCAGCTCGTTCAGCGTCTCGCGCGTGCACGAATCCTCGGCGATGAGGTCGTCTTCGAACGCGGCGCAGAGATCGAGAATGCGGTCGCCGACGGCGACGCCGATGCGGGCCCGCCGGCCGGCGCGGAAGACGCCGAACGGCAGATTCTCCAACGGAAAATCCTGGCTGATGTTCGCCGAATCGATCCAGCTGACTAGAGCCACCCCAACTCCTTCAGATCGGCCACCGGCTCTTCGAAAGAGCAGGAGCCGAATGAGATTGCGAATGTCTGCCGCAGTTCGCGCAGCGTCTCCGTCGCGACGCGATTTCCGCGCCAGGACGCGGCATCGTCTTCGAACGAAAAAGAGCGCGGATCGTCGTCCAGCAGAATCTCCTCGGCGAGCCCGGGCAACGCCGCGGCGAGGAAGACGTTCACGAACCCGTGCATCGTACCGCGCGGCGCGTCGGCGTCATACGTGAGCGGCTTCACGCACCGCACCGGATGATGGAGACCTGCCGTCGCCTTGAACGCGACGCCGCGTTCGGCGCACGCGCGGATGAAGTCGGCGATCGCCTTCGCATTCGGGAACGCGTCGGCCGTGACGCCGCCCGTGCGGATCTTCGCGCGCAGTCCGTGCTGCGCAACGGCGTCGAGCAATGAGAGGTCGGTCAGCTCGATGTAGACCGTCTTCCCCTCGGTGCGCGAGGCGATGGCTTCGATCTCATCCGCATTCGTTGCCTTCGCCTCGATGGTGTCGGCGTCGGGATGGATGCCGAGGACGGAGAGGTCTGTCATGAGAACGTGGGGACGGGCTTCAGCCCGTCCCGGGGCGGGCTGAAGCCCGCCCCCACATTCCTCGACGCGCTGCGCAGACGGCGAAGGATCTCCTGGCAAGATCGGTGGGGATCCTTCGCTCCGCTCAGGATGACAAGCGAACACTTCCTCCACCCGTTGCGCCGTGACGACGAATTTGCCGAGCATCCACGCAAATTCGCCGCGGCGGTACGCGTTGTAGTTGCGCACCGCGTCTTCCATCGACAGAGCCGCCGGCGGGAAGAGGCCGGCGTAGTCGATCAGTCCGGTGAAAAGCGCTTCTGCAGATCTTGCCAGCATTGCCAGTAGTCGCGTTGCCGCTGCGGAGCGTCGAGAGCGAATTGCGTGGGGCGGAGCACGAAGCGCGACTCGAACATGAACGCGAGCGTCTCGCCCAGGAACTGCGGCTTCAGGTCGACGGACGAGGCGCGGTCGAACGTCGCCGCGTCCGGCCCGTGCGCGGACATGCAGTTGTGCAGGCTCGCCCCGCCGGGCACGAACCCCTCGGCCTTCGCGTCGTAAACGCCGAAGATCAGGCCCATGTACTCGTTCATGAAGTTGCGATGAAAGTACGGCGGGCGGAACGTGTGCTCGGCCACGAGCCAGCGCGGCGGGAAGATCACGAAGTCGACGTTCGCCGTCCCGACGATCTCCGACGGAGACGTGAGCACGGTGAAGATCGACGGATCGGGATGATCGAACGAGACGCTGTTGATCGCGTTGAAAAGGCGGAGGTCGTACTTGTAAGGCGCGTAGTTGCCGTGCCACGCCACGACGTCGAGCGGCGAGTGATCGAGCGCCGCGCGCCAGAGCCGGCCCTGGAACTTCGCGATCAGCTCGAAGGCGCCGTCGCGGTCTTCGTACGCCGCGACCGGTGTGAGGAAGTCGCGCGCGTTGGCCAGGCCGTTTGCGCCAATGGGTCCGAGGTCGGGCGGGCGGAGGAGGGCGCCGAAGTTCTCGCAGACGTAGCCGCGCGCGCCGCCTTCCGGTACTTCGACGCGAAAGCGGATGCCGCGTTGAATGACGCCGATCTCGCCGGGCGCCACTTCGAGAATCCCGAGCTCGGTGCGGATCGTGAGCGCGCCGTGCTGCGGAACGATCAGCAGCTCGCCGTCGGCGCTATAGAAGATGCGGTCGGTCATCGACCGGCCCGCTGCATAAACAGATACGCTGACGCCGGTCGTCATCGAGGCATCGCCGTTCGCGCAGATCGGCAGGAGGCCGTCCACGAAATCGACGTCAGCCGCGATCGGAAACGGATCCCACCGCAGCTGGTTCGGCGTCGCGTCGCCCAGCGATGCGGCGTCGCGATACGGCGTGAACGGCTCGTGCACGACGCTCGGCCGGATGCGATACAGCCACGAGCGCCGGTTCGCGACGCGCGGAGCCGTGAACGGCGTGCCGCTCAGCTGCTCCGCGTACAGACCGCGCGCAACGCGTTGCGGCGAATTCTGGCCGTGCGGCAGAACGCCGGCGATCGCCTCCGTCGCGAACTCGTTGCCGAAACCCGACTGGTACTGGCTCACAGGTTGCCGCGCTTCGCCTGCTCCGCCTCGATCGACTCGAAGAGCGCCTTGAAGTTACCCTTGCCGAAGCCGCGCGAGCCCTTCCGCTGGATGATCTCGAAGAACACCGTCGGCCGATCCTCGACCGGCTTGGAGAAGAGCTGCAGCAGATAGCCTTCCTCGTCGCGGTCGATGAGGATGTGCAGGCGCTTGAGCACTTCGATCGGCTCCTCGATCTCGCCGATGCGGGCAGCGGCCTCGACGTAGTACGAGTCGGGCACGCTGAGGAACTCCACGCCGTTCGCGCGCAGCTTTGTCACCGTCTCGATGATGTCGCCGGTCTGGAGCGCGAGATGCTGCACGCCCGGGCCGTGGTACCACTCCAGGTACTCGTCGATCTGGCTCTTCTTGCGGCCCGGCGCCGGCTCGTTGATCGGGAACTTCACGACCTTGTTGTCATCCGACATCACGACCGACATCAGCGCGCTGTACTCGGTCGAGATGTCCTTGTCGTCGAACGTGATGTAGCGCGAGAAGCCCATCACCTGCGAGTACCACTCCGCCCACTCGTTCATCTTTCCGAGCTCGACGTTGCCGACCACGTGGTCGACGACGAGCAGGCCCGTGCCTTCGCTCGGAATGTCCGCGGCCTGATAGCCCGGCAGGAAGGGTCCGAGGTAATCCTTGTAGGAGATGAAGGAGTGGATGGTGTCGCCGTAGGTGTGGATGGCAGCGCGGCGAATGGCGCCGTGCTCGTCGCGAACGTCGTGCGGCTCGATGGCCGGCCGCGCGCCGCGCTTCACCGCTTCGTGAAACGCGAAGTCGGCGTCTCCGACGTGCAACGCAATGTCGATCACGCCGTCGCCGTGCTTACGGATGTGGTCTGCCGCCGGATGGTTCGGCGAGAGCGGCGAGGTGATCACGAACCGGATCTTGCCCTGGCCGAGGACGTAGGAGGCTTCCTGGCGGTTGCCCGTCTCCAGGCCCGAGTACGCCACCTGAGAGAAGCCGAAGGCCTTGCGGTAGAAGAAGGAGGACTGCTTGGCGTTGCCCGCCCAGAGCTCGACGTGGTGGATCTTCTTCAGCTTCAGCGGGTTGTCTCCCCGCTTGGGCTGGCGCAGGGTGACGTCGTTTTCGATGGTGACGGACATTTTCTCCTCCGGGAAGTTGCTGGTTTGCTGGTCGCTCGTTACTGGTAGCAACCCGTTCTATCAGGCCAAGCCGTCTACCAGCAACCAGTAACCAACAACCGGCAACCAAATGTGATGCCCGTTCCGGCGCACGACTCCGTGTCACCCGTGCGGCCCTGACATAATCCGCGCCATGCAGAACCGATGGGCGGAGACGCCCGCAGCGGAGCTCGACCAGCTCGTGTATCAGTCCCGCCTCATAGGAGCCGAGGAGGATCTCGTGCTCTGGGGCGGCGGCAACAACAGCATCAAATCCACCGCCCACGATCTCCTCGGCAAAGACGTCGAGGTGATGTTCATCAAGAGCAGCGGCAGCGACATGAAGTCGATCGTGCCGAAGCAGTTTCCAGCGGTGCGGCTGGACTACATCGCGCCTTTGCGCCAGCGCCGCGAAGAGATGTCGGATCAGGAGATGGTCGACTACCTCGCGCGTTGCCTCACCGATCCCGCCGGCGCGCGGCCGTCGATCGAAACGCTGCTCCACGCGTTCCTTCCCGTGAAAGCCATCCTGCACACGCACGCCGACGCGATCCTCGCGATCACGAATACCGTCGGCCGCGAGCAGACGGTCCGCGCCTGCTTCGGCGATTCGGTCTCGACGGTGCCCTATCGCCGTCCCGGATTTCGCTTGAGCCAGGAAGTTGCCGATGCATTCGACGCCCAGCCGGATGCGGAAGGCATCGTGCTGATGAATCACGGGCTGATCACCTGGGGCGCGACGTCCGAGGAAGCTTATGCGCGGCACATCGATCTGGTCTCTCGCGCCGAGGCTTTTCTCGCACGCTCTTCGCGTCCTTCGCCCGTTTCCGAAAAGCGCGCAACGATCAACATCCCCGAGCTCCGCGGTCTCCTCGGCGGACGCATTCTCGAGCTCGACGATTCGCCTGAGGTTCTCGCGTTCTTGAATCGCGACGATGCGGCGCGCATCGCGGCGATCGGCTCCGCGACGCCCGACCATATCCTCCATATCAAACGCCGGCCGCTGTTCGTCGAGGGCGACCTGCGCGCGAACCTGGCGCAGCACGTGGAGCAATACGAACGGTGGTACCGCGCGCATCCGTCGGAGCTCGCGATGCTCGATCCGCTGCCGCGCGTGATCCTCGTACCGAGCGTCGGCATGTTCACGGCGGGCAAAGACGCGCGTGCGGCGCGGATCATGCGCGACATCTACCGCCACACGATCCGCATCGTCACCGCGGCCGAGGGGATCGATGGATACGCGACGCTGAATGATGAGGATGCGTTCCACGCCGAGTACTGGCCGCTGGAGCTCTTCAAGCTCACGCTGCTGCCGAAAGAGAAGGAGCTCGCGGGCAAGGTCGCGCTCGTGACCGGCGCCGCGAACGGGATCGGACGCGCGGTTGCCGAAAGGTTCGCCGCGGAAGGCGCTCATGTCGTCGTGACCGATCTCGACGTCGAGCTCGCAGGCGAACTGGCGCAGGAGATCGTCGACCGCCACGGCTTGCGACGGGCAATCGCGTTGCGGATGGACGTCGCGGACGAGGCGAGCGTCGACGAAGCGTTCAACCGGGCCGTGCGCGCGTATGGCGGCGTGGACATCCTCGTCAGCAATGCCGGCATCTCGTCTTTCGGCGCGCTCGATCAGCTGCCGGTCGCGGAGTGGGACCGCGCGTTCGCCGTGAATGCGCGCGGCCACTTCCTCGCCGCGCGCGCCGCGATGCGCGTCATGAAGGAGCAACGGCTCGGCGGATCGATCGTGTTCAACGCGTCGAAGAACGTGACTGCGCCGGGCAAGGAGTTCGGCGCGTATTCGGTGAGCAAGGCCGCCGAGGCGCAGCTTTGCCGGATCGTGGCCCTTGAAGGTGGCGAGCACGGAATCCGCGCGAACATGCTCAACCCCGATGCGATCTTCGACTCGCGTTTCTGGACGCCCGAGATGCGGGCCATGCGCGCCTCCGCGTACGGCCTCGACGCGACCGACCTGCCGTCTTACTACCGCAACCGCACGCTGCTCAAAGTGGAGGTGACCGCCGCGGACGTGGCCGAAGCCGCGCTGTTCCTCGCCGGCCCACGGTCGGCGAAGACGACGGGCGCGATGGTGCCGGTGGACGGCGGGGTGAAGGAGGCGTTTCCGAGGTAGTTACTGGTTGCTGGTTGCTAGTTGCTCGCGCAGCCGCGCCTGCAACGAGCCGAGGCGCAAGTAACCAGCAACCATCTGCTCGCTCTCGAATAAAACGTCTGCGTGTTTCCGCACTCTCTGCTCCAGAGGCGTTTCCGAGATAGTTACTGGTTGCTGGTTGCTAGTTGCTCGCGCAGCCGCGCCTGCAACGAGCCGAGGCGCAAGTAACCAGCAACCATCTGCTCGCCCTCGAATAAAACGTCTCGTGTGGCCGCACTTTGCATCAGAGGCGTTTCCGAGGTAGTTGCTGGTTACTCGTTACTGGTTGCTCGCGCAGCCGCGCCTGCAACGGGCCGAGGCGCAAGTAACCAGCAACGAGCAACCAGCAACCATCTAGCTCGCCCTCGAATGAAACGTCTGCGTGTGACCGCACTCTCTGCACCAGTAGTGTGAAGAGGCGCTCCCGAGACAGTTACTGGTTGCTCGCGCAGCCGCGCCTGCAACGAGCCGAGGCGCAAGCAACCAGCAACTAGCAACCAGCAACCATCTAGCTCGCCCTCGAATAAAACGTCTGCGTGTTTCCGCACTCTCTGCACCAGTAGTGCAGCGAGTCGCGGCGCGCCCACGGGTTGGGCGAGTCGCAGACGGGGCATTGGGTCTCGGCGGGAGGGAAGGGGCGTTCGCAGTGGTCGCAGGCGAGAGGGAGGCCCGCAACCTTCATGTCGTCTTCGCAACTGATCTCGTTACACGCAGGGCAGCGCCAGCAAATCGCCATCTTGCAACAACACCTCGCAGTTTTTGGACCGAGGAAAGATTACACGAAATCCTCGGATGCGAGACGCTCAATGCACGCCGATCTGCGTCACGTTCACGCCGACGGTGATCGCGCCGACGGCCTTCCCGCCGTCCATCACCGGCACGGAGATCTGCGCGAGCGGCGCCTTCGCGCTGTCGTCGTAGCGCGGGCGGTCGATGAACACCGCGCCCTTGCCGTCGGCGAACGCGCGTTGCCACTTCGATTCGTCGCCCTGCCAGTAGTCGGACGTCCGCGCGTTCGCGCAGACGAGCGCGCCCTGGTCGTCCATCACGAACGCCTCGCCGTAGCCGCGATGCTGGGCCACGAGCGCGCGCAGATGCTCGGAGCACGGGTTGCTGGTGACCTGTTTCGTGAGCTCGTCGCCCTTGCCCGCGATCCACTTCTCGTCCATGCGTTTGATGTCGTCGAGCGAGACCTTCTTCGCGTTCTGCGCCTTCACGGCATCGACGAACGCCTTGTCGCTGCCCCACGCCGCGAGCGCGTTGCTCTCCGCGCGCAGCGCCTTCTGGATCGATTCCGCCGACTGGCCCAACGCGATCGCCGCCACGGCGATCGTCCCCACGACAACCACAATCTTCCGCATGGACGTCATTTTACCTTTGCCCATGCGTCTTTCAGCGTCACGGTGCGATTGAACACCAGGGCGTCGGCGGTCGAGTCGACGTCGACGCAGAAGTAGCCGAGGCGCTCGAACTGGTAACGCGTTTGGGGCGGGGCGTTGCGGACGGAGGGCTCCAGCTTCGCGTTCGCGACGACCTCCAACGACTGCGGATTCAGCTGCGTGAGAAAGTCGCCTTCCGCCTCCGGATCCGCAACGCGGAACAGCCGGTCATACAACCGCACCTCGGCATTCACGGCATGCTGCGCCGAGACCCAGTGCAGTGTCGCCTTCGGCTTGCGGCCATCGGGCGCGTCGCCGCCACGTGTCGCGGGATCGTACGTGGCGCGCAGCTCGACGATGTTCCCGCTCTCGTCCTTCACGACGCCTGTGCAGGTGATGAAGTACGCCGAGCGAAGACGCACTTCGCGTCCCGGCGCGAGCCGGAAGAACTTGTTCGGCGGCTCCTCCATGAAATCTTCGGACTCGATGTACAGCTCGCGCGAGAACGGCACCTTGCGCGTGCCGGCGGACGGATCATCCGGATTGTTCGCCGTTTCCAGCTCCTCCGACTGCCCTTCCGGATAGTTCTCGATCACGACCTTCAACGGCCGCAGCACGCCTAGCACGCGGTTCGCCGTCTTGTTGAGATCCTCGCGGATGGAGAACTCCAGCAGCGCGACGTCGATCACGTTCTCGCGCTTCGCCACGCCGATGCGCTCCGCGAAGTTGCGGATCGAAGCCGGCGTGTAGCCGCGGCGGCGCAGACCGGCGATCGTCGGCATGCGCGGATCGTCCCAGCCGCTGACGTGCTTCTCCTGCACGAGGCGGAGCAGCTTGCGCTTCGACATCACCGTGTAATTGAGGTTGAGCCGCGCGAACTCGTACTGCCGCGGGCGCGACGGCACGCGCACGTTCTCGATGAGCCAGTCGTAGAGCGGCCGGTGATCCTCGAACTCCAGCGTGCACAGCGAGTGCGTTATCCCGTCGATCGCATCGGAGAGCGGATGCGCGTAGTCGTACATCGGGTAGTTGCACCAGGCGTCGCCGGTGCGATGGTGGTGCGCGCGCCGGATGCGATAGAGCACCGGGTCGCGCATGTTGAGGTTGGGCGACGCCATGTCGATCTTTGCCCGGAGAACGCGCGAGCCATCGGGAAATTCGCCGGCTTTCATGCGCTCGAACAGGCTCAGATTTTCTTCGACGGAACGGTTGCGATGCGGGCTG
>JAFAVZ010000132.1 GCA_019242175.1 Acidobacteriota bacterium | reverse complement strand
ATGTAGGGCCGGCTCTCCAGCCGGCCCAATGTCGATGCTGGGCCGGCTGGAGAGCCGGCCCTACGTCTTTGATTTCAGCTTCTGCAGCGCTTCCACGTAGGCCTCGTGCTCCTGATCCAAAATGCGGGCGCTGAGGCTCTCCACCGTGTCGCCGTCGACGACCGGCACCGCGCGTTGGACGAGGATCGGGCCCGCGTCGAGGTTTTCATCCACGAGGTGCACGGTGCATCCGGAGATCTTCACGCCGTGCCGCAGCGCCTGCGCCTGCGCATCCACGCCGGGAAACGATGGCAGCAGCGACGGGTGGATGTTCAGAATCCGATTCGGATATGCGGCCACGAACGTCGGGCTGAGCAAGCGCATGTAGCCGGCGAGCACGATGTAGTCGGGCTCGTGCAGCGCGAGCACGCGCAGCACTTCCTCCTCGTGTGCAGCGCGCGTCGGGTAATCGCGATGCGGAATCGCATGCGCGTCGTAGCCACAATCCTTCGCCCGAGCGAGACCCGCCGCATCGGCGCGGTTCGAGATCACAGTCGCGATTTGCGCGTCGAGGCGCCGGTCCGCGATCGCCTCGTGGATGGCCGCGAAGTTCGAGCCGCGGCCGGAGAGCAGCACGGCGAGCTTCATTCGATCCAGCTGGCGAAGCCGTTCGGCGGCACGTCGTACTGCACGCGGCCAGATCCCTTCACGATGTTGCCCATGAAGAACATCGGCTGGCGGATCTGCGTGAAGTGCTTCGACACCTCGTCGACTTTGTCCGGCCCGACGATCACGACCATCCCGATGCCCATGTTGAACACGCGGAGCATCTCGTCGCGGTCCACGCCGCCCTTCTCGAACAGCAGCCGGAAGAGCGCGGGGACGGGCCAGGCGCCGAGGCGGATGCGGGCATCGAGGTTTTCGGGGAGGACGCGGGGGACGTTGTCGGTCAGCCCGCCGCCGGTGATGTGCGAGAGCGCGTGGATCGCGTTCTGCTCGATGAGCGGCAGGAGCGGCTTCTGATACGAGATGTGCGGCGCGAGCAGCGCCTCGCCGATCTTGCCGATCTCCGGCAACACGGTCTGGTAGTCGTGCCCGAGCTTGTCGAAGAGGATGCGCCGCGCGAGCGAGTAGCCGTTCGTGTGCAGCCCGGCGGACGGCAATCCGATGAGGACGTCGCCTTCGCGCACGGCCTTGCCGTCGAGGAGATGCTTCTCGTCGACGACGCCGACGATGAAGCCGGCGATGTCGTAGTCGTCATCGCCGTAGAAGCCGGGCATCTCCGCGGTCTCGCCGCCAATGAGCGCCGCGCCGTTCTCCCGGCACGCGCGGGCCATGCCTCGGATCACGTCCGTCATCACCGGCGGGCGGAGCTTGCCGGTCGCGTAGTAGTCGAGGAAGAACAGCGGCCGCGCGCCCTGCACGAGGATGTCGTTCACGCAGTGGCACACGAGGTCGTAGCCGACCGTGTCGTGGATCTTCATCGCCTGGGCTACGCGAAGCTTCGTCCCGACGCCGTCCGTCGACGACACGAGAATCGGATTCTCGACGCCTTCGAACGAGCCGCGAAAGAGGCCGCCGAACGACCCGATCTCCGAGAGCACCGGCGGCGTGAACGTGCCACGCGCGATGCGCCGCACCTCGCGCAGCGCCTCGTCCTGCGCGTCGATGTCGACGCCCGAATCGCGGTAACTCGTCTTCTCCGGCAAGCCGGTCGAGTGTATCGCGGCCGGCCTGTCATTCCGACCCGAAGCGGCGGATCGATCTGTCATTCCGAACCGGCGAAGCCGCGGAGCGGCGAAGCGCGGTGAGGAATCCCCCGCGTGACCGCGAATGGCCGTTCGACACCGGGCCCGTCGAAGAGGAAGACGCGGGAGAAGGCGCTGCGGCGCTGAAGTTCTTCAGTGACGGTGAAGGAACGAACGTCGGCCATTCATTTGAGCCTCGCGTTCGGCCCGTTTGCCGCGATCTGGACGGCGATGCGCCAGCCGCTCGGCGTTCGCGAGAGGACCGCGGCGAAGTTGCCCGACGTGCGCCACGCGTCGGCGCCGG
>JAFAVZ010000013.1 GCA_019242175.1 Acidobacteriota bacterium | reverse complement strand
GTACATGATCGACCTCCTCCGCCAGGCGAACGCGAAGATCTGCGTGTTCGGCGGCGGCGGCGGCACGATCCTCCCCTCGGAGATCGACGAGCTGCAGCAATACGGCGTCGCGCGCATCTACTCGCCGGACGACGGCCGCGCGATGGGCCTCCTGGGCATGATCGGCGACCTCCTGGAGCGCTCCGACTTCGAGAAGCGCTGCCCCGATTTCCAGCCCCTCCTCGCCCGCATCCACGAACGCAACGACTCCGACATTGCGGGCCTCATCACCATCGCGGAAAACTTCCCCGAGGCTGGGGATCAGCTTCGGGAGGCTCTCGCGGCGCTGCCCCAACCGGAGAAAAAAGCGCCGGTCCTCGGCATCACCGGCACCGGCGGCGCGGGCAAGTCGAGTCTCGTCGACGAGCTCGTACGGCGCTTCCTCGCCGACAAGCCGGAGAAGAGCATCGCGATCCTCTCCGTCGATCCCTCCAAGCGCAAATCAGGCGGCGCACTCCTCGGCGACCGCATCCGCATGAACGCGATCGACCACCCGCACGTGTACATGCGGTCGCTGGCGACGCGGCAGGCGAATCTGTCGCTGTCGAAGCACGTCGGCCACGCGATCGAGATCTGCCGCGCGGCCGGCTTCGACCTCGTGATCGTCGAGACGTCGGGCATCGGCCAGTCGGATACGGAGATCACGGAGTTCGCGGACGTCTCGCTTTATGTGATGACCGCCGAATACGGAGCGGCGACGCAGCTCGAGAAGATCGACATGCTCGACTTCGCCGACATCATCGCCATCAACAAATTCGATAAACGCGGCTCGCTCGACGCGTTGCGCGACGTGCGCAAGCAATGGCGACGCAATCACAACGGCTTCGGGATCGCCGAAGAGGATGTGCCGGTTTACGGGACGATCGCCTCGCAGTTCAACGATCCGGGCATGAACCAGCTGTACGCGACGGTGATGGACGCCGTGGCGAAGAAGACGAACGCTCCGCTCGCGTCGACGCTGGAGATCACGGCGGGCATGAGCGAGAAGCGCTGGATCATCCCGCCGGACCGCACCCGCTACCTGGCGGAGATCGTCGAGACGAACGAAGGCGCCGACGCGTTCGTGGCAGCGCAGGCGCAGATCGCGCGGCGGATGTACCAGATCTCCGGCAGCATCGAGGCGCTGCGCGAGAGCGTGGGGCGGCGCCGGCTGGAGATCGTGGAGCCGACCGGCCCGGAAGACACGGTGCACGTGACGGAGCGCGTCGCGGGCGAGTCCGCATCCATCGGCGAGCTCTCGGCGCTCTACAACCAGCTCGAGGCGCAGCTCGCGCCCGAGTGCCGGCGTCTGCTCGAAGAGTGGCCGGCGACGAAGCGTCGCTATGCGGCGGCGAAGTATCAGTTCCAGGTGCGCGACAAGGTGATCGAGCTCGATCTCTACTCCGAGTCGCTGTCGCATCTGCGCATCCCAAAGGTCGCGCTGCCGAAATACGAAGACTGGGGCGACATCCTGACGTGGCTCCTGCGCGAGGCGCCGCCCGGACAGTTCCCGTTCACGGCCGGCGTGTTCCCGCTCAAGCGCGAGAACGAGGATCCGGCGCGCATGTTCGCCGGCGAAGGCGGCCCGGAGCGGACGAATCGGCGCTTCCACTACGTCTCCCGCGGGCTGCCGGCGAAGCGTCTCTCGACCGCCTTCGACTCGGTCACGCTCTACGGCGAGGATCCGAACCAGCGGCCGGACATCTACGGCAAAGTCGGCAACTCCGGCGTATCGATCGCGAACGTCGACGACGCGAAGAAGCTCTACTCCGGCTTCGACCTCTCCGATCCGTCGACGTCCGTCTCCATGACGATCAACGGCCCGGCCCCGATGCTCCTCGGGTTCTTCCTCAACGCCGCGATCGATCAGGCATGCGAGAAGTGGATCCGGAGCCAGGGCCAAGTGGAGGAAGTCGAGAAGAAGATCGCCGACTTGTACGCGAAACGCGGCGTGCCGCGGCCGACGTATCAAGGCGACCTCCCCGAAGGCAACGACGGCCTCGGCCTGCTGCTCCTCGGCGTCTCCGGCGACGAAGTGCTGCCGGCGGAGACGTACGCAAAGATCCGCGCCGCGACGCTGTCCGTCGTGCGCGGCACGGTGCAGGCCGACATCCTGAAGGAAGATCAGGCGCAGAACACCTGCATCTTCTCGACGGAATTCGCGCTGCGGCTGATGGGCGACATCCAGCAGTACTTCATCGACCAGCGCGTGCGCAATTTCTACTCGGTGTCGATCTCCGGGTATCACATCGCCGAGGCGGGGGCGAATCCGATCACGCAACTGGCTTTCACGCTGGCGAACGGATTCACGTACGTCGAGTACTACCTCTCCCGCGGCATGCACATCGACGACTTCGCCCCGAACCTGTCGTTCTTCTTCTCGAACGGCATGGACCCGGAGTACACGGTGATCGGGCGCGTGGCGCGGCGCATCTGGGCCCGGGCGATGCGCGACAAGTACGGCGCGAACGACCGCTCCCAGAAGCTGAAGTACCACATCCAGACTTCGGGCCGTTCCCTCCACGCTCAGGAGATCGCGTTCAACGACATCCGCACGACGCTCCAGGCGCTGCTCGCGCTGATGGACAACTGCAACTCGCTGCACACGAACGCTTACGACGAGGCGATCACCACGCCGACGGAGGAGAGCGTGCGGCGGGCGCTGGCAATCCAGCTCGTGATCTCGAAGGAGTTCGGGCTGGCGAAGAACGAGAATCCGATCCAGGGCTCGTTCATCGTCGAAGAGCTGACGGATCTCGTGGAGAAGGCGGTGCTGGAGGAGTTCCGCGCGATCTCCGAACGCGGCGGCGTGCTCGGCGCGATGGAGCGGATGTATCAGCGGTCGAAGATCCAGGACGAGTCGCTTTACTACGAGACGATGAAACACGACGGGACGCTGCCGATCATCGGCGTGAACACGTTCCTCGATCCAAAGGGCTCGCCGACCGTGACGCCGCCGGAGGTGATCCGGGCGACGACGGAGGAGAAGGACTACGCGATCTCCGCGCGCGACGCGTTCTGGAAACGGAACGCCGAGACCGCACCGCGTGCGCTCGATGGAATCCAACGCGCGGCGCTCGATGGCGGGAACGTGTTCGCGGCGCTCGTCGAGGCTTGCAAGGTGTGCACGCTCGGCCAGCTTTCCGGCGCGCTCTACGAGGTAGGTGGGCAGTATCGACGGAACATGTAGCCGCGCTCACCAGCGCGGCTTGCGCTTTTCGAGAAAGGCTTGCAGCCCCTTCTGCGGTTCGCCCGTCGCAAAGAGACGGGCAAACTCGGCGCGCTCCAACGCGTCGCCGCCTCGCGCGCCGATGAGCGTGGCCGCGGAGTCCAAGGCTCGCCCGCTACGGCCGGCGCGCCATGCGTCTTCGTCGAAGCCTCGC